>JAGPKI010000168.1 GCA_018054005.1 Caldisericia bacterium | reverse complement strand
TAATATCAAAACAGGATGCAGTAAAGTCTTTTGGAAGAAGTTCTTCATATTTTAACTTCCTTAAGTCTCTTATTTCTTCGTAAAAGTAGCTTGATAAAGTCTTGTCATAAAAATTTAATGGCTCTAAATGAAAACCACCTTTATCAAAAAATAGAATCACGCTTAATGGATTTGTTCCTTCTTCAGTTAAGCTACTCCTGTATGGAGTTATCGTAAAATTAAGTACCCCAGAAAATGGATATTTTATTTCTTTTTTAAGAAGGAGTGCTCTTTCGGTAGTTTCTCTCTTTAAAGGCTCATCAACAAAAATGAAAAGTCTTTCTCCATTCATTAGAGGAGGCATAGATAGAGTAAAGGTTGTTGTTTTCTCAACTTTTAACTCACCATCTATAGTTAAATCAAGGTCAACAATTGGTCCTAAGGATAATGGGATATCAATACATCTAAAATCACCACTTTTACCCATCGTAAGACCTTTAATGTTAGATTGATTGTAAAGAAAAAGTGGCGGTTTTACGGGTGTTCCTTCATCATAGGTTATTTGAGGAAGTTTAACCTTTACAATTCGCATATCGTTAGCTGAGACATAATTATTTAAAGAAGATGGATCATGCTTTCTATATATTGGCTCATCTGCATCATACTTTTGGTTTTCACTTAATTCCTGGTCTAAAGGATTTAAATCAACATATTTAAAGTATGGCAGAATATTATTTAAAGTTAAACCAACATCTGCATCTCCATCAACTACAAATGTTTTTGAATCATAAGTTATATCATTTTCACCCATATTTAATGTTACATCTAATAGCCTTTCATCTCCGCTTGACACTGTATTAGATAGGTCATTATCACGATATAACGGCTCATTCACACCAAAACCAGTCCCACTTGAGTCATAGAACTTAATATCGGTCGAAAAGTCGGATAAAGGAAGTTTATAATCAAGGTCAGGGCTACCACTCTTTATACCTATAATTTCTTCACAACTACCATTCTCTTTATAGTCATCTGAAAGATTGTCATGATAGAGAGGTGTTTCATAATCAAGAGAAGCTATTTTATTGTTTATGCTGTTATCATTAAAAATTTCTAAACCTAAAAATCCAAAATATGTTGGTTTTACATTTTGAATAAATGCTACACTGCTGAATTCATCGCCTTCTACGAGAGTGCCATGTGATAGAGAAACGGTAGTAAGAGGTATATCTTTATTGCTTGAACTTAACAATGCTGATAAATTTTTAATAGAATCAAAAGAAGTATAATTTGTCTGTATGGCATAATCTCTCGATAAGCCAGTTTCTGGAATTTCAGCCAATATTATTCCATCATTTTCTGTAAGTCCAAGGTTAATAAGGTTAAAAGTATTTTTATCAACTTTACAATTTACAGGAGTTAGTCTTACCTCCCCTAAGGAAGTTAAAAAATCATTATTAGAATCTAAATATATGAATTCACTAAAATATTCATAATCGAACTTCTTTGAATAATCATAAAGGGAGTTTAAATCGACATTTTCAGTATGTTTTTCTACATCCTTAAAATTTATTAATGTTAAACCTATGTCTTTATCATATTGCTCAACAATTGTGTTTGGCTCATAAACAAATGATTCAATCAGAACTGGACTTAGCCTTATATCGCCCACTTCTACCTTTGCATCTGAATTGACACCACCTTTTCTGTAAATCCACTCAGAGGGATCAAAAGAACCATTCGCTGAAATATTGTCCGCATGCATTTCTTGGGCATTAAAATTTATTAGGGGAAAACCCAAATCCCAATCATCATCTTCTAATTTAGATAGTGCATAATAGTCAGTCATATCTAAGAGAGCAAGAATAAATTTTCTTCCTTCAATTTCAGAGACTAAATAGTTTTCATTTGATACTTCAGATAATTTATAAGGTCCTAATGTATTATTGTCTGAGGAAGGGTCAAATGAATACCTCACTCTACCATCCAAAATATTTGCATTATTGCAACTACCTTTTACAAAATGGGGGTTTTTAGGATCTCTGCTTCCATCGTAGAGGGGATTATTAAACTTTCCATCCTTATCAAACCATAAATTACTTTTATCATCTATTACTATATAATATTTATTAAAACCTTTGCTTTTCCCACCATTTGGAATTAAATTTAGATAAAAGGTAGTATAAAATATTGGATTAAGCTCTTCACCATTAATTATCTCAGTCATTGGGTAATTTTCTTTTCCCCACAAACTCTCCTTTGTTGATTGCCACGGGAAGAGCCTATTCCCCTTCAGGGGAGTTCCATCATAATTGAAACCAACCTTATATAGGTGCTCAATTGCCACAGTTAAAGAAGGTGTTTCTGCTGAAACTAAAGAATTTTTAACCTGGGGTAAAGAATAGGTAAAAGAGATAAAAAATAAAATAAACATTACAATAATCGAGACAATTCTCTTCATCTACTGCTCCTTTTCATTTAATTCATTCTATTAACCTGTTCAATAAGTCAATCAATAATCATATTATTATTACATAGATTTCTTAAAATTGGTTACATAGATTACTAAGTTTCTGATGAATCAATTCTTGTAATAATTACTTTTCATCAAATTTTAGTTTTAGTAAAAGCAAACCGAAAAGTTGCAAATTTTTAATTTATATTTACAATTTGCATAGAAATAATGTGGGCCTGTGGCGCAGCTGGGAGCGCGCCTGCATGGCATGCAGGAGGTCACGGGTTCAAATCCCGTCAGGTCCACCATAT
>JAGPKI010000167.1 GCA_018054005.1 Caldisericia bacterium | reverse complement strand
CTAATTAACTTTAAAAACTCTTCTTCAGTTAAAGTTTTTATATTTAGTTCTCTTGCTTTATCCAATTTTGAACCAGGATCTTCTCCTACAAGCAGATAATCAGTATTTCGGGACACAGATCCTACTACTTTCCCCCCATAATTTTCAATTAAACTCTTAAGCTCTTCTCTTCTATAATTCTTAAATGTCCCTGTTATTACAAAAGTAAGTCCATTTAGAGGTTTATTTTTCAAATCTTCCGTTGTCTCTTCAATTATTTCAACCCCTGCTTCAATTAGATCATTAATTAGTTTTCGATTTGAATCATTGCTAAAAAAAGAATAAATACTTTCAGCAGTTTCTGGTCCTATTCCCTTAATTTCTGTAAGTTCCTCTATTTTAGCGTCCATTATTCTATTTATTGATTTAATGTAGTTGGCAAGTAGCTTTGCAGTATATTCGCCGACACCTTGAATTCCCAATGCCGCAATAAATCGCCATAATTCTCTCTTTCTTGAGTTATTTATAGCGTTAACGAGATTTGTTGCTGATTTATCTTTAAAGTTAGGAAGCTCCAAAAAATCTTCCTTTTTAAGTTTGTATATGTCAGCAAGAGATTTCACTTTTCCTGTTTCAATGAGCTTTTTGACAATTTTATCTCCCAATCCTTTTATGTCCATTCCAGCTTTTGATACAAAATATTTGAAACTTTCCTCAATCCTTGCTGGACAATTAACATTAACACATCTAACAAATGCTTCATCTATCAGTCTAACTGTTTTTGAGTGGCATACAGGGCAAAATTCAGGCATTTTGAATGGTACAGTATTTGGAGGTCTTTTTTCTAAATCTACTTTAATGATATCAGGTATTACATCACCAGCTCGCTGCACTACTACTGTATCCCCGATTCTAATGTCCTTTTTCTTTATTTCATCTTCATTATGTAGAGTAGCCCTACTAACTGTTACTCCTCCAATTTTAACTGGCTCCAAAATTGCTACTGGTGTAATTGTGCCAGTTCGACCAACATTTACCTGAATATCTTTTATAACAGTTTTAGCAGTACGAGGAGAAAATTTGAAAGCTACAGCCCATCTTGGACTTCTTGATGTTTCTCCTAAAATCTTCCATAGCTCTAACTTATTCAATTTGAAAACTGCTCCATCTATCTCATATGGAAGAGATTCCCTTTTTTGCTCAAGGTAACTATGATATTTGATAGCTTCTTCTACACCATTAATTATCTTAATCTCATTGTTTACTTTAAAGCCGAGGTCTTTTAAGAATTGCAATGTTTCATAATGAGTGTCAAATTTTAATGCACTATAATCAACTAAATAATAAAAGAAGGCATTTAGTTTTCTACTTGCAGTAATAGATGGATCAAGCTGTCTCAAGGAGCCTGCTGCTGCATTTCTTGGATTTGCAAATAGCGCCTCTCCATTTTTTTTCCTTATTTCATTAAGCTCAATAAAATCTTTAATGTACATTATAACTTCGCCTCTAACTCTAAACTCGCTTTTTTCCTTAACTGACAGAGGTATAGACTTTATTGTTTTTACATTTTGAGTAACATCCTCCCCAGTTATGCCATCTCCTCTTGTAGCAGCAGCTGTTAAAAGCCCATTCTGGTAAATTAGCTCTATGCTTAATCCATCCAATTTTGGTTCACCAACATATTCAAGGTCTTCATTTGAATTAAGAAAACGCTTGATTTTAGCATCGAATTCTCGCATTTCTCCTTCTTCAAATACATTGTCCAAACTTAGCATTGGAGATTTATGTTTAATGGGTCCAAATTTTTCTAATGGTTTACCTCCAACTCTTTGTGTCGGAGAGTCAGGAGTGATGAATTGGGGATATTTTTCTTCGAGTTCTTTAAGTCTTTTAAATAATTTATCATATTCCTCATCACTTATTTCTGGGCTGTCAAGTACGTAATATCGATAGTCATGGTATTTAATCAATTCTCTGAGTTTCTCGATTTCTTCTTTTGGATCCATAATTACAATTTCGCCTCTTTTTGCAAAAAATTAGGTTTTAGATATTATTATATCAAAATGAATGCTTTAGTTATTTTTTTAATTTTTAGAATTACTTTATCTTTAATGTTTCCTATTCCATTTAATAATGGAAACGAAATATCTTTAAAAAATGTAGAGATTTCAAAAACTTATAATATTTTGATGTATAGGTGTGATATTTGTTATAGTTATTTTTTAACAAAAGATGATTTAATGAAACACCTTGAGCAATACCACCCTCAAGAATATGAAGATATAAATAATATTACCGATAAAGATTCATATTTTTCTCGCTTGCTTAAGAAGTATGAGTCTCCTCTAAAATAATGTTTTCCTCTTTCTCTTCGTCGTTCCCTTTAATTGTTCTATAAAATACTGTTATTGCTGAAGTCTGAAAAGGTACAGTAACCAAAGATGCAAGAGATGAAGTAAGTCCAAATAAATAATTTATCTTTGTAAATTCTTCTCCTCGAGAAAATAAATCTTTCAATAAAATTCCTCTTGATGAGGTTATAACGCTAACTATTAAGTAAGATGCTAAAAATAAAAGAGCAATAAATGCTAATTGTATTAGGGAGATAATTATTAAGTAAGCAAAACCTTTTATTCTTAACCCTCTAATTCCTGTAAAACTATTATTTAAAGCTTCAAAAACCCCACATTTCTTCTTTACACATATTTCTGGTTCACCATATAAACTTATTGGAACTCCAAAAATCAAAACAAGCGATATTAGCCCT
>JAGPKI010000166.1 GCA_018054005.1 Caldisericia bacterium | reverse complement strand
TATGAGAACTTTTATAAGGAGAAGGTTAAAGAGTTTTCTCAACAGGATATAGAAGATATTGTTAAGATGTATGAAGAGGCTTGTCAGGGTATTGTGAGAGATAATAAGAATCTTACAAGTAAGTTAACAGAGTATGAGAAGTACAAAGGTCTTGTGAATCAAATGGAGAATACTATTTCTTGGAAAATCACTAAGCCATTAAGAAAATTTAGACATTTAATTGGTTTAATTAAGACACAGGGATTAATTGTTACTACTAGAAATATTATTTTAAAAATATTAGAGAAGTAAAATAAGATATTATTAAATAAAAATTTTATGAAACAATCATTTAATCCGAAAGTAAGCATAGTAATTCCAGTATACAATGGTAGTAACTATTTAAGAGAGGCAATAGATAGTGCATTAGCACAGACATATAGAAATATTGAAATTATTGTTGTTAATGATGGATCTAATGATAATGGTGCTACTGAGAGAGTAGCGAAGTCATATGGCAAGAAGATAAGATATTTTAAGAAAGAAAATGGTGGGACATCTACAGCATTAAATGTTGGAATTAAGCATATGAAAGGAGAGTATTTTTCTTGGTTAAGTCATGATGATATGTATTATCCTAAAAAAATCCAAAGACAAGTTGAAGAATTGGCAAAGCTTGAAGATAGGAACACAATAATGATGACAGATTTGGATGGAATAGATGAAAATTATAACAAAATTTATGAAACACACTATATTGAAAATATTAAGGCATATCCTCCAAGAGAAAAGTCTAATATATATCCTATCGTATATAATCAAACTCATGGTTGCACTTTATTGATTCCGAAATCCTGCTTTGATGAAGTTGGTTTATTTGATGAAGATTGTAAAGTTGCACAGGACTTTGAATTTTTTTATAGAGCTTTTTCTCAATTTCCTCATAAGTTGATTCCTGAAATTTTAGTTACTGCGAGGGATACTTCTGGTCGGCAGGGAAGGAGAAATAAACAAGGAGCGAATGTTGAGTATAGTGATTTATACATAAAAATAATAAAAAATTTATCAGATGAGGATATTAAACTTTTGGCTCCTAGCAAAATTGATTTTTATTTAGATATGTTGTACTTTTTCTCTGCTGTTGGGTATACATATGCTTGGAAATTTCTTCGGAAGAAGATAATAAAAAATTTACAAATTTCCTCTTATGATTTAATGGGAAATAAATTTAATGGGTATGATTTACATCTTGATTTACGAAAGAAAGGGATAGATTCAAAACAATATGTTTTGTATAAACAATCTGCCGATAAAGATACTATTCAATTTGATTTCTTGGCAAAGGATTCTACAAAGTCTTTAATTCTCCAAAAAGATTTTTATGAGACTGATGTAGTACATATGCATTTAATACATAACATTTTAGATCTAAATTATCTTCCGATTATTACCAGATTAAAACCTACAGTTATTACACTCCATGACCCTTTTTTCTTAGGTGGGCATTGTGTTCATCATTTTGATTGTGAAAAATGGCAATCCCAATGTAGAGATTGCCCATACCTTGGGGAATTATTTCCTCTTGACAGAGATTATTCTTCCTTAAATTTTGAGCTAAAAAGGCAAGCAATTCAGAATTCTCAAATTACTGCTATTGTTGCTTCAAGATGGATGGAGGAGAAAGTCAAAAAATCTCCAATCTGGAAAGATAAAAAAATCTATTTTCTTCCATTTGGTGTTAATCAAGAGATTTTTAAACCAGGAGATAAAAAGATTATTAGAAAAGAGCTAAAAATTGATAGAGATTCTCTAGTTATTATGTTAAGAGCTCGCCCAGGTTCTTTTAAGGGTATGAATACAATATTGGAGTCTCTTTCTAAGATGAGAACGAATAGAAAAATAACATTAATTACTGTTGATGAGATAGGTTTATTAAACCAGCTATCAAGTAAGTACAATATAATCGAGTATGGCTGGATAAATGATGATCAATTACTCTCAAAATTATATCAGGTATCTGATATTTTTTTAATGCCATCTAAACAAGAAACTTTTGGAATGATGGCGGCAGAGGCAATGAGTTGTGGAGTAATGGTTTTAGCCATACAAAGTGATGGTAGTGCTCTTCCTGAGGTAATAAATTCTCCTATTTGTGGCTTAGCTCCAAAAGAGAATGATTTTACGAAGGTTTTACAATTTTTAATAAACGAACCTAAAGAGATTGCATCTAGAGGAGAGGCTTCCTTAGAATTTGCGAAAAAACATTACTCAGGAGAGCATTATGTTACTGAAATTATCAAAATTTACAGAGAGGTAATGAGAAATCATGTATTAGATAAGGAGTCACAAGTTATATTACAACAGCTTAAAAAGTATCCAGTTTCCATTATTCAAAATAATCAACCAATACAAAAGAGAGATTTAGATGTCATCAACTCTTTTATTAAAGAAAAGTCTTTTATTAGAGAGCTATACAGGAAAATCCTTCCTTTGGAAGTGCGTAAAAGAATATTAAACAAAATTCATAATGTTTTGAAAAAATGAAAGCTTTATATTCGCAATTAAAGTTTATAATAAAAATTAAAATTTATATTTATGAAACAATCATTTAATCCAAAAGTAAGTATAGTAATTCCAGTATACAATGGTAGTAACTATTTAAGGGAGGCAATAGATAGTGCATTAGGACAGACATATAAGAATATAGAGGTAATAGTAATAAATGATGGTAGTAATGATGGAGGAAAGACAGATAAGATATGTAAATCATATGGAAATAAGATACGGT
>JAGPKI010000165.1 GCA_018054005.1 Caldisericia bacterium | reverse complement strand
GTGCGGAATTACAAAGATAAAGACGGAGGTAAAGAGTAAAGAACAACAAAGGGAGTGTGAGTAGTGACATTATAAGACCCTACGGATTATTTCATACAATATCCTTAAGAATACAGAAAGCGTTTTATCCTGAGTAAAGCTAAGAAGCCAACCATTCCAATTTTTTCTTCTATTTATAAACTTATATATTTACACTATTTCTTTTTTGAAAAAAGCATTTTAATAAAAGAGCGATGCTATTTTTATTAATTCTGGATCAACTAATTTTCTTTCTTTTATCTCTGATAGATTAACATCCCCTATTTCACCATTTTTAAATGTAATCATTTTACCAATTTTACCATCATGAATTAATTCTACAGCTTTAACCCCCATTAATGTGGCAAGAATCCTATCAAAAGCAGTTGGACTTCCACCTCTTTGTAGGTGCCCCAGGGAAAGTTTTCTTACCTCATGCCTGCAACATTCTGATAATTCATAATAAAGAACATCTGTTAAGTTATTTAAATTATATTTTTTAATTAAATCAGGAGGAGGTTTAATTTCCTCTGAGACAACAATTATCGAGAAGTCCTTTCCACTTGATTGTCTATTATCAATATGGTTAAGTATCTCAGAAATTGTATAAGATTTTTCAGGTACAAGCACCAAATCTGCGCCTCCAGCTAATCCTCCTAATATTCCTATCCAACCTGTCCCCCCACCCATTACTTCTAAAAGAAATACTCTATGGTGAGCAGAAGCTGTTGAATGTAGCCTATCAAGTGAACTTGCAACAAATTCAATCGCTGAATCAAAGCCAATTGTCCGATCTGTGTGTGGAATATCATTATCAATTGTTGCTGGTATGCCAATTGTTGTAATATTATTTTCAAACAAAGTTTCTGCAATTTTCATGTAAGAAAAACCACCAATTATGACAAGAGAAGTCAATGATAAATCGTTAAAATTATCTTTAGCAATTTTTATATTTTTCTCATCCAAAAAAGGATTACCAATAGATGTTCCGAGAATTGTTCCACCAATCTGTAGAATACCTGATACTGTAGATTTATCCATAACGAAAGCATCTTTGTTGAGAAGTCCGTTAAATCCAGAATTTATCCCTATTACTTCATAATTATTGTCAAAAGCTTTTCTTGCGACAGCTCTTATAGCTGCATTTTGACCTGGTGAGTCTGCACCACAAGTTAATATACCTACTCTTCTCATAATTAAACTCCTTTTAAATTAGAATACTTATATTTATTATATATTACTTTGTTACACAAGATATTTTAAAGGAATAGTGGCATAAAGGTTAGAGAAACAATTGATAGTAATTTTATCAATATATTTAATGATGGTCCTGCTGCGTCTTTTAATGGGTCTCCAACTGTATCACCTGTTACAGCTGCGATATGAGCAATAGAACCTTTACCGCCGTATTTACCAGTCTCAATTAATTTTTTTGCGTTATCCCATGCACCACCTGAATTTGCCATAAATATTGCGAGTAAAACACCGCTTACCAAAGCACCTGCTAATAGTCCTGCTACACCAGAAAACCCTAATATTACATATACAATAAAAGGAGAAACTATTCCTAATATTGAAGGAATAATCATACCTTTTAAAGCACCAGTCGTTGAAATGTCAATACATTTCTCATAATCTGGTAGCGTTAATCCTTTAAGAATTCCTACTTTTTCTCTAAATTGCCTTCTCACTTCATTAACCATTAAATCTGCAGTATTTGATGTTGAATTAATAATTAAAGCACTGAATAGAAATGGTAGCATTCCACCAATCATTAAACCAACGATTATATTCGGATTTAAGAGTGATAAATCATTAACATTTGAAATACTTGCAAAGGTATTGAATAGAGTAAGAGCTGTTAAAGCTGCTGAACCTATAGAAAACCCTTTTCCAATGGCTGCTGTAGTATTCCCTATTGAATCAAGAAGATCAGTTCTTTCTCTAACGTATGATGGTTGTGCGCTCATTTGTGCGATACCACCTGCATTATCAGCAATAGGACCATATGCATCAACTGAAACAGTTGCAGAAAGTGTTAAAAGCATTCCTACTCCTGCTATACCTATTCCAAAGATCCCAGAGAGAGAGTAAGAGAGGAGGGTTGCAATACCAATAAGCACGATTGTTAAAAAGGTGCTTTCCATCCCGACACTTAAGCCTTTCAGGATATTAGGTGCAGTACCTGAAATAGATTTTTTTGCTATATCTTTTACGGGAGATTTGGAAGTGTAATAATCGGTTATTATGCCTATTATAACGCCACAGATAATCCCTGATACAGCGGAAAAAAAGATATTATAACCAGTTTTTGATGCTACACCAATAATTAGAAGAATTGCAATTGTTAGAATTGAAGAAAATGGTCCAATATTTTTTATAAATTTTCCTGGATTAAGTTTAGAGTGAAGTGCAAAATATCTTCCCAATATGATTACTATTAAAGAAGAAATTAATCCGCTACCTATGGCGTAAAATATAAAATCGATGTATAAGGAGCTATTCTTAGAGATTAGTGCTAAAGCAATACTCCCATAAATTGCACCAATATATGATTCATAAAGGTCTGCACCCATCCCAGCAACATCTCCCACATTATCGCCTACATTATCTGCAATAACTGCAGGATTTCTTGGGTCATCTTCAGGTATTCTTGCTTCGGTTTTACCAACTATATCAGCTCCGATATCTGCTCCTTTTGTATAAATACCTCCACCTACTCGAGCGAAAAGCGCAACACATGACGCTCCAAGAGAATATGCAACAATTATATTTTGAGGGGCTGAAGGTAA
>JAGPKI010000164.1 GCA_018054005.1 Caldisericia bacterium | reverse complement strand
CATTATCTATCTCAAAGAATGATTTAGCTTGGGTTCTTCCAAGAGAAGATAAAACTTTTGTTATAGCAGCAGTTAAAGTTGTTTTTCCATGATCTATGTGGCCAATAGTTCCTACATTAACATGGGGCTTAGTCCTTTCAAATTTTTGCTTAGCCATTATTTCCTCCCTTTATGGATAATATTATAAATTCTAATAATTCTAATAATTCTAATAATTCAACATCTACAAGCCCACGACCAGAATCGAACTGGTGACCTTATCCTTACCAAGGATACGCTCTACCTACTGAGCTACATGGGCATAAGTTGCGGGGGGTGGACTCGAACCACCGACCTTCGGGTTATGGGCCCGACGAGCTACCGGACTGCTCCACCCCGCAATATTGAAATATTACTTATAAAGTAGCTCAAAAAATAATAAAGTCAATAGGCTTCTTCAAACAAGCGGGAAACGGGACTCGAACCCGCGACATCTTGCTTGGAAGGCAAGAGCTCTACCACTGAGCTATTCCCGCATAAAATGGGCAGGGAAGGATTCGAACCTCCGTAGGCGTCTGCCAACAGATTTACAGTCTGCCCCCGTTAACCACTTGGGTACCTGCCCATGAACCAATATAAATTTTCAATTTAAAAGCCGACGATCCGACTTGAACGGATGACCGGCTGATTACAAATCAGCTGCTCTACCAACTGAGCTACGTCGGCACAAGCTTTCATCTAATAAATTTTTGCTATATATTAATAGCAAATTCCTTAAAAGTGTCAACTATCAAAAATATTTTTTAAATCCTCATAATATATACAACTAATTTTTAAATACCCATTTGATAAAAATCTGTTAGAAAACTATTTTACTACTTTTACAAAAACATTATTACCTTCAATTTTTACTTCATATGTCTGAATCGGCTTCTTTGCTGGTCCTTTAAGATTGGCACCGGTAGTTATATCAAATTCAGAGCCATGATGAGGACAGGTTAGAACATTTCTTTTAATTATTCCTTTTGCCATAGAAAGATTAAGATGGGAACAAAGAGCACCAATTGCGTATATTTTACCACCTATACTGGTCAGCAAAATTGGATTTTCAGAAGCTTTACTTTCTGTAAACTTTCCTTCTAAAACTTCTTCCACTCTTGCAACTCTAACAAATTCTTCCATTTTGTCCTCCTTAAAATCGAATTGTTTGTTAAATAAAAACAATAAATTAAATTTTAAGTTTATTTTTCTCCAACAACTAAGAATTTCTCATCATTGTCAATTGAAAGAATTGGCTTTAAAAAAAACTTTTTAAAGATAAAAGCTAATTTATCAGCAGTAGGAAGAAAATCATTAGATACAGGACTTTCTAAATTTTTGTGAAAATTGTTTATATCTTTCCTACTCTGAGAATGAGCTATTATTAGCTTCCCTCCTTTCAGCAGAAGAGAAGCCATTATTTTTATACTCTCTTCTTTATCAGCGAAATGAGGAAAAGAGGAATAGCAGATTATGAAGTCAAATTTATCGTCTGTTTCGTAGTTTAAAATATCACTACAGACAAAATCAATATTAGGATAAATTGCCTTTGGAAATTTTTTCCTCGCTTTGAAAAGCATATTTTCTGATATATCAAGGCAAACTAATTTTCCATTACTCCCTATCTCAGGAATAATAAAGGGAATAAGAACTCCCGTACCCGAGCCTACATCTAATACCTTTGCTCCACTATAAAGATTAACAAGTTTAATTATATTCTTTATCTTTTCTTTGTTATGCTCTGTTATTTCATCCCACTTATTAGCTAAATCATTAAAATACTCTTTTTTATTCAATTTTATTTCTTTATTACTCTATCAAGTAAGAATTTTACTAAAATTGGTATAATGACAATTTGTATTGCAATACCAGGAAGCCCTACGACAAATAATGTATACAAGACTTTTGTTAAACCAAAAGGCTTTCCAATTAAAATCCCAATAATAAGCCAGTTTGAGAATATAGATATGGCTCTACCAATTAACATTGAAGGAATCAAAGATTGGTATATTCCATATTTTAATTTTTGATAGAAAAACGAAATAAAAAATGCATAAGTAATAAGCTCTGCCATCATTGTAAGAACTGTTGGATAAGGAGGCATAGAAGTAAATAAAAAGCTTAGGAGTGGAGTCGCTGCACCAACAATGCAAGCATAACCCCATGGTAAAAGAAAGCCCCCTATAAGGATAGGGATATGCATAGGAAGAAACATGGGTCCCATACTAAATGAATGAAATGCAATCGGTAAGATTATGCCAACTGAAATGAGTAAACCGGCAATTGCAAGATCTTTAGATTTAATTATCACTTTTTCTCCTTTTTAAATTATTCCAGTTCCGGAAAGTTTTGCGTGCTTTACACCCTTAAGTGTTAAAAGATTTGTATATAATTCATTTATTTTTTCTGCTTCCCCTCTTACTATTACAACTTCGAGACAATTCTTCTCGTCAAAATGAACATGTGTTGTTGATATAGTTAGTTTATGAAATTTATGCTCTGTATCTGTTATTATGTCACTTAGTCCACTAATTGTATGGTCATAGATTATTGTGATTGTACCAATAACTTCCTTCTCTCCCTTGCTCCATAATTCTTGAACAATTGAATTTCTTATAAGGTCTCTAATAGCCTCTGAACGGTTCGGATATTCCTTACTTTTTATTAATTCGTCAAATTGTGAAAGCAGATTATCTTCTATTGATACTCCAAATCTCACAAGCTTGCTCATATATTTCTCTCTTTCATAAACTTTTAAATAGTGTAACACTTAATATAAAATTCGTGCTACTATTTAAGT
>JAGPKI010000163.1 GCA_018054005.1 Caldisericia bacterium | reverse complement strand
ATTTCTTCCACATTTTGCTGTTCTCCTTCTATCAATAGTATCTTTGTTTATAGGTATTTTTGCATGGAATAAAGTTTTAGAAAGAAAAGAGCTAGAAACAGATACCTCAAGATCTGCTTTTAATATGCTTGGACAAGGAATGATAGACCCTTTAGAAAATTATGAAATATTGGAAGATGTAAATACTGATTACTTAGAAAAGGCTCAATTTTTATCCTCTGATGAAAGAGAAATGTTAAATAATACAAAAAATAATTTTAAGATTGTAGAAGTTTATAATACAAAAGGAGCTCTTATTGATCAAATGCTTGTTAAAACAAGAGAGAATGGGTTTATTTCTAGCGGAGATGCCTTGAAATTTATACTTAATGCTTTTGGGGAACATCCGTTAGAAACATTAAACTCTTATGCAATTAATTATTTGGGAATTGTTAATTCATATCGCACTTGGTCATCCAATTCTGTAAATTATTATGTTGCTAAAGAGTTTAATTTGTTAAATTGTCAGGAAAATTGTAGCATCGCAGAGCAAATAGGTCAGGTTAGAAGTAATATTTATTATATGCCTGATGAATTGTTTTCTAGAGTGATAAATTATGAGCAAGTACTACAGACTCCACCATTGTTTAGGTTAATACTTAACAAGTTAACAAAATTCAGCATATTATCTTTTAATATTTCTTTATTAATACTCCCAATAGTTCTTATATTTTGTATAATTGAGATTATTTGGGGTAAACTTGGAAAATCTCTAAAAAACAGGAGACTTCTGTATTTAATAATTATATTGCTAGGATATAGCTTTTTGCATATATGTGCTCACTCTGTAATAAATACAGTTATAGACCGATATGCATCACCTGCTTATATAAGTACAATACTAGGGTACATTGGTTTAATAGGTTTATTTCTGTATAATCATACCCATGCAGATAAAAAAGAAAAGTAAGACTATTGAAGATATGCCAAAATGTGATGTTATTATCCCAATTTTTAATGCACCTGATTGGTTGAAGCTTTGTGTATATTCATTGTTCGTTAATACACCAACAGATTACTTAGGCACAGTATTCTTACTTGATGACTGCTCAAATGATATGACTAAAAATTGTATTAATAACTTAGAAAGAAAATATCATAAATATATTAAAGTTATTAGCAATGATAAAAATATAGGTTTTGTAAAAAATGTTAATAATGGCCTTAAACTTTCTTCCTCAGAATATGTTTTACTATTAAATACTGATTGTCTTATAAGTCCAAACACGATACCAAAGTTAATTAATCACATGAAAGTGGATTCTAAAATAGGATTGATATGTCCAATTTCCAGTAATGCAGCTAATTTGACCCTAGAAATGTTTGATGGGTTTAGTTATACACAGATGGATAATTTATTAGAGAAGAAATTCCTAGGAAAAGATTTTGATGCATGTACAATAGTAGGAAACTGCTTAATGATTTCTAGGGATTGTATACAAAAAGTTGGTTTTTTGGATGAAGCATATGGACTTGGATATGGAGAAGAAACTGACTATCAGTTTAAGGCTATGTCAAAAGGATTCTCTGCGAAAGTAGTAATAGATACATATGTTTTTCATAAATCTGAAGCATCTTTTGGAGTGTCTCCTAAAAAGAAGGAAAGAGTTGAAAAAAACAGGAGTTTGTTTTTTGAAAGGTGGGGGAAGGAATACGAAAAAGAAGCAGAGAAATATTCTAAAAATGATCCTATACAGTTTATAAAGGATAATCTTGATGATTCTGATTATGAAATTACTGCAGACTCATTATTTTTTCTACCACAAATTACTCAGAATGCTGGGGGATGTCATGTTGTTTTTGATATTGTAAATTATATGGTTATAAACGGAAGAAGCGCTAATGTCATGTATGAGAAAATTTATGATTATCAAGAGATAATGTTGTTTAATCCGATAAAATTTTCAAATGATATTCAACTAAAAACAAAACAAATTATTGCTACGATATGGTTTTCTACACTTAAGGTAAGACTGTTGGCTCAAAGGCTTCATGTCCCAATTATTAATTTGGTTCAAGGTTATGAAAATTATTTTGAGAACGGTCATATTTACAATAGTGTTGCACTTACTCATAAAGTTGCTGACTATGATATTGTAATTTCAGAGTACTTGGAAAAGAAACTAAAAACTATGTTTAATGTTAATGCCCAAATTATAAAGAATGGAATAAATTGTGATTTAATTTACAAAAACAAAGTATCAAACAAAGTTCATAGTATAACATTTGTAATGAGAAATAATATGATGAAAGGTGATTATATCCTAGCAGATATTATCCATACAATTGATAAAAGGTTTAAAAATTTAAGTATAAATGTAGTTTATATGTCTGAGAATATAGAAATACCTTTTGTGAAAAATAACAAATTAAGAAAGATACTTGGCCCTATAAGTCGAATAGAAATGATTAATCTTCTACAAGAGACAGATGTTTATGTTGATGCTTCTGTTAATGAAGGTTTCGGTCTAATTGGCTTAGAGTCAATGGCAAGTGGAGCAGTACCTGTAATGTCAAATTCTTTTGGGGTTTTATCATATTTAAAAGATGGAGAAAATGGTTATGTAATTGATAGAGTTAATGATAGTGATAAGTATGTTGAAAAAATAGAATATTTAATAAATAGCCCGACCACTTTTAAGAAGCTTCAAGAAAAGGCTCAAAAGACAGCACTATCTTTTGATTATGATCGAACTGTTGAGCAATATATTAATTATTTTGATGATTTCCATAAGAGGATAATAAAAACTAAGAGATATACAAAAGAGGAATGGGAGATAAT
>JAGPKI010000032.1 GCA_018054005.1 Caldisericia bacterium | reverse complement strand
TAGCTTTCGCAGCATCAGATTTAATTTTTTGTGGAAGTGCAATCTCCCTCAAAAATTTACCGTGGAAGCTTTCTTTGTAATAATAATCTTCTTCTTTGTGTTCTTCAGCTTCCTTTTTCTCACCTTTTAGAGTTATATAGTCATCACCAATTTCTATATCTAAATCTTTCTTATCAACACCTGGTATTTCAGCTTTTACAATAAATTCGTTTGGTTTATCAATTACATCAATCCTTGGAGATAACGCCCTTTCTCTTGTAGAAAGAAATGGTTCTGTACTAAAGAAATCATCAAAGAAATCATCCATTAAAGATGAAAATGATGGAATTATTCTCTGTGGAAGTCTCCTTCCTCCAGTTCTTGCAATTCTTAAATCATCTTTATCTGCCATAATTACATCTCCCTCCTTTCATAAAATTTATTTCCTTTAATATTTTTATTCCCAAAAGTTAAAAAATTTTTCTTATCTAATACTACAAACTTTTTTATTTGTTGGTTTTATTTTTTATTCGGATAAATACTTAATATACAAAAGCGAAATAAAGAGACGCATATGAAGCCAAATCACAAATATACTTACCTGGAGTAAAGTATTGGAATGATGAGTTCCTTCAGTCGCTTAAAATGACGTATTCTCAGGATTTAAGGATGGAGGTCATTCTAAGCGTTAACGAAGAATCTCAGCATTTGTCTTCTTCGTCATTCCTGAGAGCAATTATTAAGAAACCGGTATGAATCCAGTATTCTTTCTCGTTATTGTTTTAAATCTTAAAGATTCTCATCTTCATGGAAATAACGTAGAGTAACTACATTCCTCTAATTGGTATGTATAGTATAAAAAAGGCTGGTATGGAGTTAGTGATATATGCGAAATTCTCAAGATATCATAGACTTCGCATCTTTAGATTTATTCTATACTATATAAAAAGCTATGAGCTCTTTATATTATAATTCCTCCGAAAATAATAACTCCAAAATTATAAGTAGTAAAAAAAGATTGTACAGTTATACAAGATTATATAAGTAGTATAAGAAAAGGATTAAAGATATTATTTTTATGCTTATGTTTTGGCAGAAATACAAAGAGATGTTAAATAATTTTAAAACCTAACAACTAAATAAATAATTGACAACTTTATTATTGAATGTATAAAATTCTTAAATATGTGGTGTAAATTATCGCATTTAATTGTTTATATTTTGTTATCAATGTTTTTTTTACTTGCTTTTCTTTTTTCTGATCCATTTATTGCTAAATATGGAGAAAAGGTATTTGCTGAAACTTATGTTTCGAGAAATGTTTATAATACAAAATTATTTCCTCAATTACCTTATGTTTCTTGTGAGACAAAAGATAATGGGCGATACATTGAATATAAAGAAGGCATTAAAGTCTTATTAATTGTAGATGGTAGAAGAAAAACTGTTTACTCAAAACCATGTAATGTCTCAACAATTCTATCCGAAGAACAAATTACTTTATCTGAGAATGATGAAACTTCCCTACCTTTAAATCATGAACTTAAATCAGGAGATACTTTAATTATAAAAAGAATTAACTATAAAGTATACGAGAGAGATATACCTATTAAATATAAAGTTATTACTGAAAGTAATCCTTTAGTAGAAAAAGGTGTGGTCTTAGTTTGGACACCTGGCGAAAATGGAATCTTGCGGAAAAGGTTTAGAGAAAGATATGAAGATGGTGTTCTCACTAAAAAAGAAGTAGTTTGGCAAAAAAGAATTAAAGAACCGGTTACAGAGGTAATTGCAATTGGTACCGCTGAATTTAATGGTCCTTACGTGAAAAAATACCGAATGCTTGCAAGTTCTTATACGCCAACTGTTGAAGAATGTGATGGTGATCCGTTTACAACAGCATCAGGAATGCGTGTTAGGTTTGGAATAGTTGCAGTAGACCCCAAAGTTATTCCATTAGGTACAAAACTATATGTGTCTGGTTATGGTTATGCAGTAGCAGGTGACACTGGTGGTGCAATTAAAGGTATGAGAATAGATTGCTTTTTCTGGAGGAAATTGAAAAATAGCAACTGGAGAGGTGGCTATATTGATGTATATGTTATTGAATAATAAAAAGATATTAGGTTTTAAATAATGAGATTCTCGAGAAGCTTTATTAATACTATAAAAGAAGATCCAATAGAAGCTGAAGTTATTAGTCATAAGCTTATGCTAAGAGCTTCTCTCATAAAGCAAATAGCAACAGGAATTTATTCGTATTTACCTCTTGGGTTAAAAGTTTTGAATAATGTAAGTAATATAATAAGGTCTGAGTTTGACTCATTAGGATTTAGTGAATTGCTTCTTCCTGCATTGCTCCCAGCTGAACCCTGGAAAATAACAGGAAGATGGGATATTTATGGAAAAGAAATGTTTAAATTCAAAGATAGAAAAGAGAGGGACCTGTGTTTGGGTCCAACGCATGAAGAGATTATTACTGAACTTGTAAAAAGTAAGATTAGATCCTATAGAGATTTACCTCTTTTTCTTTATCAAATTCAAACTAAGTATAGGGATGAACCACGTCCAAGATTTGGAATAGTTCGATCAAAAGAATTTCTTATGAAAGATTTATATAGTTTTCATTCTTCTGAAAGTGACTTAAAAGAAGGTTATGAAATTGTATTTTCAGCTTACAAAAGAATTTTTAAAAAGCTTCATTTATCTATTGTTATAATGCAAGCAGATCCAGGCACAATTGGAGGTTCTCTATCTCATGAGTTTATTGCTGAAGCAGGTATAGGTGAAACAACTTATTTATATTGTAAAAATTGTTCTTATATTGCACCTGTAAAAGAGGAAGAATTAATTAATAGCAAAAAGTCTTGTCCTAATTGTAAATCTTTGTTGGAAGTAAAACTTGGTCTGGAAGTAGGACATACCTTTGTTCTCGGGGATAAATATTCGCGTCCTTTAGAAGCTACTTTTATAGATTCAGAGGGAGCTATTAAACCTGTTTTAATGGGTTGTTATGGAATTGGTGTTTCAAGAATTCTTTCAGCAATTATTGAGGAACATCATGATAAAAATGGAATTATATGGCCAATTGAGCTTGCACCTTACAAAGTAAATGTTATACCAGTTAATATATCAGATGAACTCCAAAGAAACGTTGCTTTTTCTATATATGATAATTTACTTAATGAAGGCTTAAATCCAATAATTGACGATAGAAGCGATAGCGGTGGAGTTAAGTTTAAGGATTCTGATTTGATTGGTTTTCCATTAAGTATTATTTGTGGAAAAAATTTAATTAACAACGAAGTTGAAATAAAAATAAGAAAAAATAACACAATTTTTAAAGTTAGTACATCAGAAGTTATTGCAAAAGTTAAAGAAATTATTTCAGAGAATGTTTGAACAAAAAAATAAAAATAGTGTATCTGTTATTATACCTGCTTATAATGAGGAAAAGACTGTTGCTTCTGTAATAAGAGCCTGCAAAGAGAGTAATTATATTAATGAAGTTATTGTAGTTGATGATGGTTCAATAGATAATACTGCGGAGGTAGCATTAAGAGAAGGCGCAAAAGTTTTAAGAGATGACGTGAATAAAGGGAAAGCACATGCTATGCTTCGTGGATGCAATGAAGCTAAATGTGAAATAATTCTATTTCTTGATGCAGATCTTATTGGCCTTTCCGGTTCACACATTGATGAGTTAATTGAGCCTGTCGCTAATGGAGAGACCGATACAACTTTGGGTGTTTTCGTGGGAGGAAGGCTGCTAACTGATTTAGCTCATGCCATTACTCCATTTCTTTCAGGACAAAGATGCATGAAAAAAGAATTATTTCTTTCTGCAACAGATTCAGCAGATTCAAAGTATGGCATAGAAGTTGCTTTATCTAAGTATTTTGCTAAGAACGACTTAGAAGTATCTAAAGTTTCCTTACATAATGTTACTCATGTTATGAAAGAGGAAAAATCAGGGAAAGGTAAAGGAACTTTACAAAGAATAAAAATGTATTGGGAAATATTTTTAGCATTTTTCAGAAAGTGACAAATTAAATTTTTTTGGTAGAATAGTTAAGGTGAAATATATATGTTAAATTTTAAAGTTGTCACTGATACAAGTTGTAATTTTACAAAAGAGGAAATAGATAAGAATGGTTTAATAATTATTCCATTAAGCATACAGTTAGACAAAGAAGTCTTTAAAGAGAAGGAAGACAGCCGTTATGATATGGTTACACTTGCATATAAAATTAACTCAGAAAAACTTCTTCCAAAAGTTATTAATCCAAGCGTTGATGAATTTTTTAAAATTTATTCATCTATTTATCCAAGGCATGGTTCAATTCTTTCTATACATACCTCTTCGGGTATTACTGATGTTATTGAGAGAGCCAAGAATACCCAATTTCTTCTATATGATGCAAATATTAATTTAATAGATTTACCCCTTGTTGAAGTTGGATTAAAACCATTAATCATCAAGGCTTGCAATATGGTAGCGAACGATAAATCATCTATTCCTGTATTGATTTCCACATTATATACATTATCAAGCAGATTTTTTACTTTTATTATTTCTGATAATCTTAATTTTGTCCTTGCTAACACTAATTTTAGAGGTAAGAAACCTCCTATTTTTAGCTTAAATGAAGAAAAATATAGATATATTTTCTCAGTTTCTGGAGGTAAGTTATATTTTATTGGAAGATGTCCTATGAACCAGGTAATAGACTCTATAACAAGAGTCATGGAGACAGTAGTAAAGGAAAACAAGATTTATATTAAATTTCTCTATTCACTTGATAAAGAATTTACAATGACTTTATCAGAAGTTATAAATAGCAAATTTGATGCTGAAACAATCGGTTTAGAAGAAATGTCTCTTTCATCCATGTGTAGATTTGGTACTCGTTCAATTTTTATTGGATTTAGTTTTGATGAAGAGTTCTTTGCTAAAAATTTGCCTATCCAGGAAAATATTCAAGAATAAATTTTTTTATATTTCTTTTATTATCTTTTTTGTATGTTTTTTAATTTTTTTATTAAATTTTAAAATAATCAAATCTTATTATTACTTAAATATGTCTGGCCTTTCTCTTTTAAAAGGAAACAAAGAACTATCTTTACATTATTCCGATTTAGCTTTTGATTACGGAATAAATTCTTCTGGCGCTTACTATAATTCTTATGTTTTACTCAATCAGTTAAGTTCACTTCAAAAAGCTTACGAATTATCTCAATCAAATTTTTTTTACCTTTCAAGATTAGCATGTGATTCTATTTCCCAGGGTAAGTGGCTTGATTCACAAAAATACTTTTCTGGTATAAAGCTTGCTCGATACCTTACAAGAGAAGGAACAAGCTTTGTTTACGATAGTGATCCCGATATTTCAAAGAAGGGTTTGTTTTATCTTTCATTTGCACGGAAAATTTCCACAGATCCAAAAGTCTCTTATGAATTGGGAAGAGCCCTTTGTTGGAAATATAACTCATTTACTAAAGGAGAAACATTAATAAATGAAGCTTTAATGAAAGACCCTAAAAATCCTACCTTTTATAGAGAATTAGGTAGTATTTGTAGACGGAAGAAAAACTACTCAAAAGCTTTATCGGATTTTATAGTTGCATTGAGAATAGACCCCAACAACTACTGGACTCTGATTGACATTTCTACGATTTTAAGAGATAGAGGATATTTAAATGAAGCTTTAAAATATCTTAACAGAGCTAAAGAAATTGATCCTAAAATAGAATCTGCATATTATGTTTCGGCTGACATTCATAAAAAACTTGGAAATATAAATCTTTCATATAACGAATATCAAAAAATAATAGAATTGTTACCTTTGTCTTATAGCACAAGATATAATTATGGTGTTTTTCTTTATTCTGCAAAAGATTATGATAAAGCAATAACTCAACTTACTATGTCTATAATTCTAAAGGATGATTATATATGGAGCTATTATTATAGGTCATTAACTTATGAAGCGATTTCTAAATTTGATTTAGCATTAGCAGACATGGAAAAAGTAGTTTCACTTAATCCTGAGAATGAATCATTTTTAAAAAGATTATACCAATTAGAGAGTAAAGTCAGTGAGGCATCTAATAACAAATCCAAAAGCCATTGAAGTAAGGCCTAAATTTAGAGCATAATAAAATTTATCTTCTTTTTGTTTAGTAAAAATTATTCCGAATGCAATAATTTGAACTGAAAGAATAACAAGCATAATAAATCCTGGTAAACCGAGTTCAGCAGCAGTATTTAAATAAATATTGTGTGCATGCATCATCTCTTCTCCGAAATATAAGCTATACGCAATCTTAAAGTTACCTAACCCAACACCTGTAAAAGGGAATATTTTTATAAGCTCTAAACTATTAAGCCATATTATTATCCTACTCTCATCTACTATACCAGCATAAATGTAGCCTAAAAAATTTCTAATTTGGGGTAATGTCAAAAGAATAAGAATTATTAATAGCAAAATTAAATTTGTTTGTTTATTTCTTCTTACGAAGAAGATAAATAATAGTGAAGCTATTAAGCCTAAAATTGCTCCGCGGGAAGAGGTCATCATGAGAGTTATTAAAAATAAAAAAATTATTGGATAGCCAAAAAGTTTACAAAGAAATTTAAAAATTTTATTGATTGTTTTATCACTTTTTAGAATATCTGACCCAAAAAATATTATTGAGAATAAGTAAGGAATGAGAAGAGCGTAAAAACCTCCTAAAGTATTTGCTTCACCAAAAGTGTATCCTATTCTTGGAAGTACTGTTTTTCTGAAAAGAAATGCTTCACCTGAAAATTGACCGCTTTTTAATGCTGAAATATAGGTCGGCAATGCAGGAGCAATGCTTTTTATTGATATTATTGTTCCAATGACCGAGAGGAATATGGTAATTCTCGTGATTTGAAATTTTTTGGTGATATTTGAAGAAAGCATTATTGAGAGTAGGCTACCAGCTGAAAATATTGCGCTATAATTAACTGTATTTTGAGTATTAACTGACCATATTAAGCTTAGCCAACACCAAATATTGAGAATCGTCAAAGTAAGGTTCCACGGATAATGGATATATGAAGCTTTGCTCTGTATGATTGACTTAATTAGCCAGAAGAAGAGAGAGATTGATGCCCCTATTGCCTGATAGGTAAGAGGTATTATCTTTATATAAAGAAGTGTTAAAATGGAAATGTAAAATCCAATTTCAATCAAAATATCGCATAAATTTACAAATATTAGTTTAGTTTTTTCTATATTTTTCACTTGATAGTAATTTATTTAATCAATTGATTAATGCAATACCTTCATTTTAACAACTCTTTGTATTTCTGTCACAACACAAGCATGAAAATAATAACTTTAATCCTTTTCTTATGCCTCTTTTATAACCAAACAATCTAATTTTTTTAACAATCATAATTTTATATTTTTGAGTTATTATTTTCGGAGGAACTTATTCCAACCAAAGTGGTACATTAAACCGAAAAGCTAGTTGGAAATTACCGAAATATGCATTATCAAGTAGCCCTTCTGTTACTTGTACAATTTATAATAAAATTCAAGTTAAATTCTACTCTCTATTTTCCGCCTATTGCATAGAGAAACGCATCACCTTCATCTACTCCTACATAGATTGTACCATCAGAAGAAATTGCAGGAGAAGAAAGTGAAGCACCAGCTTTAAACTTCCATTTTAGGCTACCATCTGGATTGATGGCATAGAGGTAAGTGTCAGTTGAACCTACATAGATTGTACCATCAGAAGAAATTGCAGGAGAAGAAAGTGAAGCACCAGCTTTAAACTTCCATTTTAGGCTACCATCTGGATTAAGTGCGTAGAGATAATCGTCAGCTAAGGTTCCAAAGACTCCTACATAGATTGTACCATCAGAACTTATTGCAGGGGAGGAATAATGTCTTCCTTCTTTAACTTTAAACTTCCATTTTAATGTCCCATCTGGATTGAGCGCATAAAAGTAGTTGTTATTTGACCCTAACTTATTGCCTCTTTGATATAGCTCATCAGTGCCCACATAAATTGTCCCATCTGAGGCAATTGCAGCCGAAGAGTCGATGCCCCTGTCAGTTTCAAACTTCCACTTTAAGCTTCCATCTGGATTGATGGCATAGAAATATTCTTCATAAAAAATACTCCTCTCTTCTCCTATATATATGGTTCCATCTTTAGAAATTGCTGGAATTGAATCAGAGACAACTCTTGTTTCAAATTTCCATTTTAAGCTTCCATCTGGATTGATGGCATCTAGTGATCCTACATAGATTGTACCATCAGAAGAAATTGCAGGAGAAGATGAAATTGCATTATTTGCTTTAAACTTCCACTTTAATGTTCCATCTGGATTGAGTGCATAGAGATAATCATCATCTGTCCCTACATAGATTGTACCATCAGAACCTATTGCAGGGGAAGAGTATATACCATGCATTCCGTCTCCTTCAGTTTCAAACTTCCACTTTAATGTTCCATCTGGATTGAGTGCATAGAGATAATCATCATCTGTCCCTACATAGATTGTACCATCAGAACCTATTGCAGGGGAAGAGTATATCAATCCCCCTACCTTAAACTTCCACTTTAAAGTTCCATTATTCTTTGATGTATCATATGGACATTGTCCAGTACGCCTTGCATCATATTGAAACATTGGCCAAATTGGATTATTTGAGTGTTTAAAATGATAAGTATTATTACAATTAATATTTGCAAAGATAGCTATGAGAATAAATAGAGAAAGCAGACTTAATTTAAAATTTTTAATCCTCAAAAAATGAATTATTTTCCTCATTTTTACCTCCATATTGGCTGTTGGCTTTCAAAATATCCTTTATCTTTATTCTTTTTTCACGCTTTTCCTCATTTTTTAGTTTTACTCCGCAGAACGTGAAAATACCTCTTTGCATAAATTATACTATCGGAAGAAATTGTAATAAAAGTAGAATGGTACATAATACATCAAATTAATCAAAAATGTCAAAGTTGAATTAATAATACCATAATGAATTATCAAAGTATTTATTACTCATTAGAAGAATTACAAAGGCAATTATAATTATTGCGAGGTATTTCACCATTTTCATCAAGTTTGAGAATAAGGATATCTTGCGAATTATCCTCTGTTAGCTTAACCCATCCAGCAACAATATAGCCTCCATCCTTTGTTTGCTGAATAGAATTTGCAGAGCACTTTATTTTATCAGCGCAACCTGCAATTTTATCATAGACTTTCTCCCATTTCTTTTCTGCGTTTGAATCAAGTTTTAGAATAAATATTCTATTGTCGCAAATATTATCTGTCTCTCCAGCAACAATATAGCCTCCATCCTTTGTTTGCTGAATAGAATTTGCTCTACTCCATTCATTGTCGACGCTATAAACAGCTTTTTGCCATTCTATTTTGCCATTCTTATTTATTTTTAAGACTATTGCATCTGAACTTTCACCACAATGACCTTCTTCTCCAGCGACAATATATCCTCCATCAGTAGTTTGCTGGATAGAATAAGCTTTGTTAAACTCGTTCTCCTCTCCTTCATATATAAATTGCCATTCTACTTCTCCATCTAAATCAAGTTTTAAAACAATCATATTTGTTTCAACATTAGAATTTGAGCTTGCTCTCCCTGCTACAATATATCCTCCATCCTTTGTTTGTTGGATAGAATAAGCACCATTTGCACTATCTGAATCATTTCCTATATAAAATTTCTCCCATTCCTTTTCTCCGTTTGAATCAAGTTTTAGGATATGCATTTTTGAAGGAAAATTAAGTGGACCTACTCCACCCGCTACAATGTATCCTCCATCCTTTGTTTGCTGAATAGAATAAGCTCTATCATATTCGCCGCTGCTATATTTCTTTTCCCACTCAATTTTTCGCTTTGAATTAAGTTTTAATATCCACATTTTACCTGTAGTAAAGTTTTCTGAGACATCAGCCTCACCCGCTACAATGTATCCTCCATCCTTCGTTTGTTGAATAGAATAAGCTCTATCATATTCATGTCCTCCATAGGTTTCTCGTACTCCTTCCAATTCACCATTTGGGCCAATCTTCAAAATAATTATATCTGCCTTAACAAAACTACTATAATATGAATTTGTCTCTCCCACTACAATGTAGCCTCCATCAGTAGTTTGACTAATGGAATAAGCCTTATCATTTTTCTCTCCTCCATAAAATTTCATCCAAGTAAGTATTCTCTGCTTATCAACCACAATCTCATTATTTGCAGAATTACAGCTGATTAATATCAGACATAAAGACATAAAAATGAGAATAAGTTTAAATTTAATATTTATTTTCATCTTATGTTAACCCCCATAATTTTATGAGTTATTTATAGTCCTTTTCTCTCTATTTCCCACCTATTGCATAGAGATAACCATCATTTGACCCTACATAGATTGTTCCATCAGAAGAAATTGCAGGAGAAGAACCAGCCGGTTTAAATTTCCACTTCAATGTTCCATCTGGATTGATTGCATAAAGGTAATCATCATCTGAACTTATATCGACTCCTACATAAATTGCACCATCTTTACTAATTACAGGTGAAGAATAGTATCTACCTTCTTTCACTTTAAATTTCCACTTTAAGCTACCATCTGAATTGAGCGCATAAAAGTAATTGTCATTCGAACCTATTTTAGAACCTCTTAGATATTCCTCAATAGCACCAAAATAAACTGTTCCATCTGGTGCAATTGCAGGAGTGGATTGAATACCATTGTTTGCTTTAAATTTCCACTTTAATGTTCCATTTGGATTGATGGCATAAAGGTAACCATCATTTGATCCTACATAAACTGTACTATCAGAGGATATTGCAGGGGAGGAATAAATGCCTTCATCTGTTTCAAATTTCCACTTTAATGTTCCATTTGGATTGATGGCATAAAGGTAACCATCATTTGATCCTACATAAACTGTACTATCAGAGGATATTGCAGGGGAGGAATAAATCACGCCACCAATTTCAAACTTCCATTTCAACGTTCCATCTGAATTAATTGCATAAAGGTTACGGTATCCAGTATAAACTGCTCCTTCTGAAGAAATTGCGGGAGAGGAATAAATATAATCATCTGTCTTAAATTTCCACTTTAAATTACCATTATTCTTTGATGTATCATATGGACATTGTCCAGTACGCCTTGCATCATATTGAAACATTGGCCAAATTGGATTATTTGAGTGTTTAAAATGATAAGTATTATTACAATTAATATTTGCAAAGATAGCTATGAGAATAAATAGAGAAAGCAGACTTAATTTAAAATTTTTAATCCTCAAAAAATGAATTATTTTCCTCATTTTTACCTCCATATTGGCTGTTGGCTTTCAAAATATCCTTTGCCACTTTTAGTTAACTTGATTAATATTTAAGTAAAATTTTCCTTTTTTCACATTTATTTTCCTCAACTCTCTTCATCATAACCTATTCCCACAAGTGCCATTTCTTCTTTTTAGCATACTTAGCAAATTCTTGATACCATCCAGTATAGTTCTTACTCGTAAATCTATTGCCGGTATATAACTTGAAAAATTCGAAAAAATGTTTTAGGCTTTCTCAATCTCACTTCCCACTTATTGCATAGAGATAACCATCATTAGACCCTACATAGATTGTTCCATCAGAAGAAATTACAGGAGAAGATTGGATTTCTTCGCTTGTTATAAACTCCCACTTTAATGTTCCATCTGGATTGATTGCGTAAAGACAGTTTTCATAAGGCCAATAAATTGTTCTTTCTGAAGCAATTACAGGATTAGAACCAATAGCACCATATGTGTCAAACTTCCACTTTAATGTTCCCTCTGAATCAATTGCATAGATACCACTGGGCAAAACAGTACCAATGTAAATGTTATTTTTAGAATCAATTGCAAGATACCCAATTATATCATATGATTCAAATTTAATTTCAAAATATTCACTTGAATGTATTGCATAAAGATGATTTTTTCTCTCTTCTATTACAAAATTTCCAGATAAATATATTGTTTCTCCTGAACCAATTACAGGATGGGTATTAATAAGAGTCATCCTTAACTTCCACTTTAATGTTCCATCTGGATTAAGTGCATAGAGGTAAAAGTTCCCATCAGAGACAACATATATCGTACCATTTTGAGAAATTGCTGGAGAATATCTAATCCAACCATCTGTTTTAAACTTCCACTTTAATGTTCCATCTGGATTAAGTGCATATAGATAACCATCACTTGACCCTACATATAGTGTTCCATCAGAAGAAATTAAAGGAGATGTTATGTCAATCTCTTTAATAGTTTTAAACTTCCATTTCAATGTTCCATCTGGATTGAGTGCATAGAGATAATCATCATTTGACCCTACATAGATTGTACCATCAGAACCTATTGCAGGGGAAGAGCGAATCCAACCATCAGTTTTAAACTTCCATTTCAATGTTCCATCTGGATTGAGTGCATAGAGATAATCATCATTTGACCCTACATAGATTGTACCATCAGAACCTATTGCAGGGGAAGATTGAACCATACCATCTGTTTTAAACTTCCACTTTAATGTTCCATTATTCATTGATGTATCATATGGGCATTGTCCAGTACGCCTTGCATCATATTGAAACATTGGCCAGATTGGAGAAGATTTATTTTGCTGAGAGATTGATGTAAGTATGTTTTCTTTGGCTGAGAAAAATTTAGTGTAAGTAAATATACCTACAATTACAATTAAAACAATAATAGAAATTAATATTAATTTTATATTTCTCTTTGTCTTTATTCTTTTTTCAGGCTTTTCCTCATTTCTTAGTTTTACTCTACAGAACATAAAAATACCTC
>JAGPKI010000162.1 GCA_018054005.1 Caldisericia bacterium | reverse complement strand
GACAAATATATGTTTATTCTATCTGCTACATCAAAACCATATTCCTTTCTTAAATTCTGGACAAAGTGAGAAAATTCTCTAGCTATTCCTTCTTCTATGAGTTCCTCATTTAGCGTAGTATCAAGTAAAATTATAGAAGAGCCTTCTTCTGAAAGAATTAGATTATTTTTTCCATTTAACTCAAAAATAAAATCATCTTTAATAAAATTTAATTCTTCTCCATCTATATTAAGTTTAATAGTGCCTTCTTTATCAATGGTCTCTTTGATTTTAAAAGTATCAGGTAAACTTTTTATTGCCTGAACAATATTGGGAATTTTATTACCATACTTCTTTCCAATTTGGGTAAGATTTGGCTTAATATTTAAAGTTGCATAGCCTTTTAAATCAGAGATAATTTCAACATTCTTAACATTTAATTCTTCAGTTATTAGAGAGACAAATTCATTATCAAGCTCAACATCAATATTTTTTAATATATAAACAGTATTTAAAGGAAACCTTACCTTTACTTTAGAAGTCTTCCTTGCTCGTAATCCAGCTGTTACTACATCTCTTGTTAGATTCATCTTTTTTTCAAGTTCAGTGTCAATTAAATCCATTTTTACTTCTGGGAAATCGAGCAAATGAACGCTTTCTGGAAGTTCTCCTTTAAAGCCGCTTCTTAGAATTGAATAAATGTATTCTGCTACAAATGGGGTAAAGGGAGCTATTATTATACTTAAATTGTAAAGAATCAAGAAAAGTGTATTATAAGCTTCTAACTTCGTAGAATCATTTTCACTCCTCCAGAATCTTCTTCTCGATCTCCTTATATACCAATTAGTCAGGTCATCAATAAATTTCATTATTTCTTTAGAAGCTTCCGTCACATAATACATATCAAGATATTTTTTTACATTTAAGGTTAGAGAATTAATTTTAGAAATTATCCACCTATCAAGAGTTGAAGAAGGTTTAAATTGAAACACTGGTTCATAATTATCAATATTTGCATACATAACAAAAAAAGAAGTGGAATTAAGAAGTGGGATAATGAAGTTCCTTAAAGCATCAGAAACTACATTCATATTGAATCTTCTTGGTACATAAGGTGTTGAAGAAAAATAAAAAGACCACCTTAAAGAATCAACTCCATAAGTATTAATTACCGTTGAAGGATCCACTACGTTACCCCTGCTTTTAGACATTTTTTCGCCTTTTTCGTCAAGAATAAGCTCAAGAGAAAGTGCATTCTTAAAAGCAGGTTTACCAAAGAGAATCGTATTCACAACTAAAAGTACATAGAACCAGCCACGCGTATGGTCAATACCCTCTGAAATAAAATCAGCCGGAAAACTCTTTAAAAACTCCTCCGTATTAGAGAAAGGATAATGAAATTGAGCAAAAGGCATCGATCCTGAATCGAACCAACAATCAAGAACTTCTTTTTCCCTCTTCATTACATTTCCACATTTAGTACATGTTAGCTCTATTTCATCAATGTATGGTCTATGAAGTTCAACATATTCGAAATCTTTAACTGCTCTTTTTTTAAGTTCTGCAATGCTTTCTATTACTTCCATCGCACCACAGGTTGAACAGGTCCAGACATTCAGTGGAGTTCCCCAATACCTTTCCCTACTTATTGCCCAATCCTTTGTTTCTGAAAGCCAGCTACCAAATCTACCATATTTTATATGTTCTGGTATCCAGTTAATTAATTCATTATTTGCCATAAGCTCTTCTCTTATCGAACTTACTTTTATAAACCATGAGTTTTTTGCCATATAAATAAGAGGAGTGTTACATCTCCAGCAAAAAGGGTAAGTATGCTTTATAGTTCCCGACTTAAGGAGAAGTCCTGTATTTTTCAAGTTTTCAATTATAAGCTTATCTGCATCTTTAATAAATAAACCTTTAAATGGAGTTACAAAATCTTTGAATGTTCCATCAGTATTTATAGAAATTAAAATTGGCAAATTGTTAGTCTTACTAACTTCCATATCTTCTGCCCCAAAAGCAGGAGCAATGTGAACTATGCCACTCCCTTCTTCTAAACCTACAAATGGAGCTTCAATAACAAAATAAGCATTATCGGTAACATTAAAGAAATTAAATGGAGGAACGTACTTTTTACCAACCAATGATGAGCCTTTAAAAGTTTCGAGAATTGTGAAGCTTTCATCTCCCAGCACATCATTCAACCTATTCTTTGCAAGAATAAATTTCTCTCCTTTATAATCAACTTTAACATAATCAGCATCAGCATTAACAGCTAAGGCAACATTTGCTGTTAAAGTCCATGGAGTGGTTGTCCAGACTATAAAATAGGTATTATCCTCATCAAGAAGTGGGAATTTCACAAAAACAGATGGATCAGGAGTATCCTCCTGATAACCCTGAGCAACTTCGTGGGAACTTAAAGTTGTTTCACATCTTGGACAATATGGAACTATTTTGTAGTCTTTGAATAGTAAACCTTTTTTATGTATCTGAGAAAGTGCCCACCATAGAGATTCTATATAGTCATTAGCACAAGTCATATAAGGACGATCTAAGGAAACCCAATAGCCAATTCTTTCTGTGAGTTCATCCCATTCTTTTTTATATTGAAAAACACTTTTTTTACACTCTTCTACAAATTTTTGTATTCCATATTTTTCGATTTCTTTCTTTCCATTAATACCTAAATTTTTCTCAACCTCTAATTCAACAGGAAGACCGTGAGTATCCCAGCCAGCAATACGTGGAACATAATAACCTTCAATTGTTTTAAATCTACAGATTATATCCTTAAAAATTCTTGCCAATACATGATGAATACCAGGTTTACCATTAGCGGTTGGTGGTCCTTCATAAAAGATAAATCTGTCGGAATCCTTCCTCTGCTCAACTGACTTTTCAAAAATTTTTTCTTCCTTCCAAAACTTTAAAATATCTTCTTC
>JAGPKI010000031.1 GCA_018054005.1 Caldisericia bacterium | reverse complement strand
GTTCTCGAAGTTAATAAAACTTTAATTGAATTTAGAAGTATGAGAAAGAACAATAATTTAGAAGATAAATTTGAAATATTTAATAACGGTGAAGGATTATTAAATATCGATATTGAAACTTCTTCAAAAAATATAAGTGTTGACCCTGATAAATATAATTTAAAAGAGTTTGAATATACTGAAATAGATATAAAATTAAGTACAAATGGATTAGAACCAAATTTGTACGAAGAGAAAATTACAGTAAATTCTAACGGTGGGACACAAGTAATAAAGATTACTTTTGAAGTTCTAAAAGATCCAGAACTTTATTTAGAACCTGAAGTAATTGACTTTGGAATTGCTTCAATAGGAGATAAAATAATTTCGACAATAAAAATTGGAAATAAGAACAAGGGTCCAATCAAAGTAAGGCTTATACCAACAGTAGATTGGATTGTGATAAGTAAAGATAGTTTTGAAAGCAATTTTGAAGAGATAAGGTTAACTGCTATTACTAAAAACTTGACTCAAGGTGAACATACCGGTCAACTGAGAATTCTCTCTAATGGTGGTAATGTTGAGATACCATTAATAATAAGTACTATTATTCCTTTTACTCTGGATAGAGAAGTAGTAGATTTTGGAAAAGTTTATTCTGATAATTTATCAATTGAACCTATAAACATAGTAATAAAGAATAATATAGATAAAAATATCCCCATGAATATTAATATTAGTGCATCCTGGATTAAAGTTAGTGAAAATAATTTTGAACTTACATCTAACGGAGAGCAGAAAATTGAAATCTCTGTTGATTTTTCACAACTTAAAAATTATGAAACTTATAGCGGAAAAATTACTTTTATACCTATAGATTTAGAATTTAATGCAGAACTTAAGGTTCAAATAGAATTATTGGAAGCTCAACCAAAAATATTTGTAACAATTGAAGGAAACGTTGAAACAATTGAGGGAGAGATAACAGTTGGTGAAAAATACGAGAAGAAAATTATTATAAAAAATATTGGTGGAGGCATATTAAAAGGTAAAGCATTTTTTTTAGATGATTTTTCTCCAATTAAATTAAGTGGTATCAACTTTATAATAAGAAGTTCTCAAGAAAGCGTATTATCAATTTATTTAAATTCTTTCGATTTAACACCAGGAACTATAAAAAATACCCTCATTCTTGATTCAAATGGTGGTAAAGTTGAAATTCCCATATTAATAAAAGTAAATCCCAAACCACCAATTGTTATAACTCTAAAAATAGGGAGTAGTGAAGCATATATGGGAGGGAAGATTGTACTTCTTGATGCACCTCCCTACATTAAAAAAGGTACTACCTTTGTTCCTATAAGATTTATATCTGAAGCTTTTGGGGCAAAAGTTGAATGGCAAAATATTGATAAGGGAAGAGTTATTATAAGACTTAGGGACAAAGAAATAATTCTTGACATTGGAAAAACAACTGCATTTATAAACAAAAAACCATATACATTGTTAGCTGCCCCAGAGATAGTTAACGGCAGAACATTCGTTCCTGTAAGATTTATTAGCGAAGGTTTAGGAGCAGAAGTAAAGTGGATTGCTCAAACTCAGGAAGTTATTATCTCTATGAACCAATAAATACTATATAAACTTTTTTAAAACAGTACTTGATGAAATACAGCTAAAAGGCTAATAGGTTTAAGCCTATATCTTCATTTCTTTCTCTACAAATTTCTCCATCAATAATATCTATTACTGCTTCTAATGTACCGCTAACGATGGCATTATTTAGGTGTCCACCAATCACGTTGAATTCATCGTTTGCAAGATTTACATGAAGGTGAAGATAAGTTTCTCCATTCATTACTGAAACATTCCCAAGCAAGCTCGTAATTTCATGGTTACCCATTATTTTCTCAGTCTTATAAAACTTCTTTGATACATCATAAACACCAATTTCGGCATTATCTGTTGCACCAATACCCGAGATTACCCCTGCGCTAACATTATTCTCTTTGCAAATTTGCTTAATAGAGCTTATTATTTCTTCTCCCCTATCAACTCTAAATATAATTTTGTTTGCTATTCTTTTATAAATCATTTTAAGAAACTTCTTTTATAGCAAACTCAAGAGCTTCATCAATTAAACTTTGTGGTGGTTTCTTTATAAAACCGCTTTCCATAAGTAAATTTGTTAAATTTCTTGAATAATCTATATCTTCTTTTGCTCTATTATATGCTTCATCCCAATTCATAGAAACCCTTGCTACTCCATCTGCTATGGCTTGGCTTGCTACTTCTGCTGCTTCATTTGGAAATACTCCTGCTTCTTCCATTGTTGGAAGGATATTATCAGGATTAATTCCACGTTTCTCAGCAAAATTAGCAAGTGATTTTGCAGCAGCTATTGCCATATTATCAGTTATCTTGCTTGCTCTAACAAGAAGAGCGCCCTTTAAAATTCCAGGAAAACCTAAAGAGTTATTTACCTGGTTTGGAAAATCTCCTCTTCCCGTTCCAATAATATATGCTCCAGCTTCTTTTGCTTCATATGGATATATCTCTGGCACAGGGTTTGCACAAGCAAATATTATAGGTTTATCATTCATCGCTTTAATCCATTCTGGTTTAACAACCCCTGGTCCTGGTTTCGAAAGAGAAATCAACACATCAGCACCTTTAATAGCTTCTTCAATTGTATCAATTTTATTAGGATTTGTTTTTTCGCAAATTTCCCATTTTCTATAAAACCTTTTATCCCCTTCTATATCTTTCCTTCCACTATGAAGAGCACCTTTTGAGTCAAACATAATAGCTTTTTTAGGATCAGCTCCAGCAGCTATATTCAATCTTAAGCATGTTGTATTCGATGAGCCTGCACCAAAATATACAATTTTGACATCTTCTAATTTTTTATTAACAAGCTTTAAGGAATTGAATAGACCAGCTAAAGTAACACAAGCCGTACCCTGTTGATCGTCATGCCATACTGGTATTTCGCATTCTTCTCTTAATACATCAAGCACTTTATAGCAATTAGGTTGAGATATATCTTCAAGGTTTATTGCTCCAAAACTATATTGAACTCTTTTAACAAATTCAATTATTTTATCTGGATCATTCTCTCCTTTTTCATTTTTGCTATCAATACATAAAGCTACTGCATCAACTCCACCAAGGTATTTCATGAGAAGTGCTTTACCTTCCATAACCCCAAGTCCGCCTGGAGGGGTAACATCGCCATCTCCAAGTACTCGAGTTGAGTCACTTACAACAGCAACAAGATTTCCTCTGTTTGATAATGAATATGATTCAAGATTATTATCTCTTATTGTTGTAGAAACCTTAGATACTCCTGGAGTATACCAGACGTTAAACCAGTTAAATCCATAAAGCGATACTTTTGGTATAATTTGTACTTTACCACCATAAAATCGATGAGTACTATCTGCTAACTTCTTATAAAAAATGGTTTGTGCTTTTGCGATCTGTTCGTTTGTAAAATTATCAGGAAAACATTTGCTAAGATTACTTAAATCCGGATTAATTTTTTCCATTTTATTCCTCCCAAAATTTTATTAATAAATTATAATCCTGCTGGCATAAATGGATCAAATTCTTTATTATGCCTTTTAAGCAGGTCGATATTTCTATATTCAGGTAATAGTATCGGAGAGATTCTTTTTGAATCTATACCCTCTTTCTTAAGCTCCTCTTCATAAGCCCAAACGTGATCAATGTTTAGTTTGCCTTTTAAATCTGTCTCTTTAGCCAATCTTGCTGCTTCAATTCCAGCTCTTCTTCCGAAAACATTATAATCAAGAACAGAATTACCCATTAATCTATTTCTACCATGAACTCCTCCAGAGCATTCTCCAGCTGTAAGAAGATTTGGAAGATTAGTTCTTGTCCATTCATCAATTTCTATTCCACCATTTTGATAATGAAGAGTGGGGTAGACAAGCATAGGTTCCTTTCTAATGTCTATACCAAATCTTTGAAATTGTCTAACCATAGCAGGAAAAGCCTTTTCAAGTGTTCCAGGTCCCCTTAATATTTCAATTATAGGTGAATCAAGCCATACTCCCATATGACCATCAGGTGTGGTTATACCCTTTCCGTCACTACACTCTTTTATAAACGCGGAGGATTCAACATCTCTTGGTTCTAAAGGAAAAACAAATAATTCACCATCTTTGTTAAGTGGTTGTCCTCCAAAACTACGTATTTTTTCTGTTACCAAAAAGCCCAATATTTGCTTGGGATAAATTGAACCTGTAGGATGATACTGTACTGAATCCATATACAGAAGTTTAGCTCCTGCTCTATAAGCCATCACTACGCCATCCATTGTAGCTCCATAATGATTTGTAGTTTGGTATCCTTTAATATGTAATCTTCCGAAGCCACCTGTTGCCATAATAGTAACTTTGGCTTTTACTACTATATATTCGCCAGTCTCCATATTAAATAATATAGCACCAGCTATTTTACCTTCTTCGTCTTTTATTAGTTCAACTGCAGGAGAATATTCCAATATTTCTATTCCATCAGGGTGATTTCTTACTTCATCTCTTAAAACACGCATTATTTCAGCTCCTGTATAATCTTTACAACAGAGCATTCTCCTTCTTGAAGCACCTCCACCTGAATCTGTTTGAGGATTTCCATCAGGCAGCTTATCCCACATCACTCCAAGGTCTTCAAGGAACTTCACAATAAAAGGAGCTTCTTTAGTTAATGTTTTAACTAGTTCCGGCTTATTATCAAAGTGGCCTCCTCCAATAGCGTCAAGATAATGTATTAATGGTGAATCAGAAGGATTTACAGCTGCTTGCATTCCTCCTTGAGACATCATGGAGTTAGAATCTCCAATACGTAATTTATTTGAGATAATAACTTTAGCGCCATTTTTATAAGCCCATAATGCTGCTTGACAGCCGGCACCTCCACCACCTATAACTAAAACATCTGTTTCGTAGTCTACTGGCTCAATCGAAAAATTGCGAGGTAATCTTGTATGACTCTCAAGGACATCTACTACCTCTGAGGTTAAATTATCCCCTCTGTTAGGACCAATTCTTATTATTTTTCTGGCGTCTGAACTATAATCTGGGTGATATGTTGAGAGTATTTTTTCTCTCTCAATAGCACTCATAGGTTTTAAGAAGTTTTGTAAGCCCTTCTTAGCATATTCTACTCTCTTTGGGCGAGTTTCTTCAACTTTTTTTAATGATTCAAGCATATAATCCGGGTATCCCACTTTTTCCTCCAATTATGTTATATCAAAATTGAGATCTCTCTCAAAATATTTTTTCTTTAAATCATCTTTAGGCATATTTGCTAATTCTTTATATCCTTCCTCATACTTACCTTCTTCGATCTCCTTAATTCTTGTTTCAACAAATTTGCCCTTTTTAGATAAATACTTTCCGTAAATTCTTCTTGCAAGAAGAGCAACATTAAACTGAGTTATTTCTGCAGGACATCGTGCAGCACAAAGGCCGCATGAAAGACAATCAAACGATAATTCAGATACTTTTTCAATATCTCCTCTTACCACTGCCTGAACATAATCCATTACCTGAATATCTTGAGGACAAATCTTTGTGCAAGTATTACAGGAAAGGCACTTAAAAGTTTCAGGGTAATATTCTAAAAAAACCTGTGGGTCTGGTTCTAATTGTTCTAAATCATATATAGCTTTTGGATTGGGGACATAAGGTATTTGAACAATCTGCATATTTTCCTGCACAACAGTCTGGCAGCCTAGCCCACCATGAAGTTTATAATCTCCAGGAAGCCTGTAAATTGTGGCACATGCACCACAAAAACCTTCTCTACATCCAACCCCTTTCTTAAGCTTAAATCCTGCATATTCCATTGCTGTAATTATTGTTGAGCTCTCAGGAACATAATACTTTCTACTCAAGATGTAAATTGGTATTTTCTTTAAATTTATTTGTTCCATTTAATTTGAAACCAACTCCTTTCTGTTTAATACTTTTTTAGGGTCTATATAATTTTGCTCAAATCCATACGTCTCTTCGCCGAGATCAAATAAAAATGCCATTAATTGTGTAAAATAAAGAACCGGAATCGGCTCGAAATCGTGATGTAATTCAATAATATCTTTTTGTCTTCTATCAAGGTTAAACTGGCAAAGTGGACAACTTGTAACAATAACTTCTGCTCCAGCCCTCTTTGCATTGTTTAAAATGTCATATCCAAGTGAAGTTATAATATCTTTGTCAGAAACAACCTGATAACTACCACAACATCTTGTCTTTAATGGATTATTAACGAGGGTTACGGAAAGATTAGTTAATAAATTTTCCATAATTTTAGGATCTTCTGGATCATCAATTCCTATCTCTTTTGGTCGCAATAGTGTGCAACCATAATAAGGAGAAACTTTTAAGTCTGGTAGGGGATTTTTAATATTTTTCTGTAATTTATCTGCATCAATATCTTTAAGTATTTCTAAAAAGTGGACTACCTCTACATCTTGCTTATAATGTTCGGTCTCTAAATACATCACATCATTAATTTTATCGAGGTCTTCTTTATTCCTTCTCATTCTTAAGTTTGACATCTTTAATGTATTATAGCACATAGCACATAGCGTAACCATTCTATATTCGTTATCAACAATTCCAGCTTTGTTCATTTCCTCAACACGTATGAAATTTCTAATTGGTGCAAAGTGCCTTATTAAATCATCCGAAGAAAGAGAAGGTACAGCCCCACAGCAATTCCATCTTGGAATCTCTACAAATTCTACACCTAATGATTTAGCTACAGCAATAGAAGAAATTTCAAAGTTTTTTGCTTTTGTTTTTAAAGTACAACCTGGATAATATGGTATTTTCATAAAATCTTCCCTCCTTTAACCTGTAAACTTTCTAAAAGCAGCAACTATAGCAACCTGAGGTAAGATTTTCCTGTCTTCTTCTGCAATATTTTTAATATCTATTCTATCGATTGCTTTTCTTAATTTTATTTGCCTTAAAGCTTCTCCAACCTTTGCAATATCTATTCCTCTGGGACATCTCGTTGTACAGGTAAAGCATGATGCACATACCCAGAAAGTTTTAGTGTCTAAGACTTCTTCATCTCCAAGCTCAACAAGTCTCATCATATTTGATGGTGTAATATCCATTTCTGCAACAAGCGGACAGCTTCCTGAACAGGTTCCACATTGCTCGCACAATGTTACAACCTCACCACTTATTTCGTTAACCTTTTCTGTGAATTCTACGTTTTTATCGGATAGTATAAGTTTATTAGACATATTAAGCCTCTACTCTCTCTGAGAATAATTCATTTTTTGCAATCTCCCAAAGCCTTTCTCTTTTCTCTATTGAAATTGGTTCTTCCTTCTTCAAAAATTTTGTAAGCTCTGTAATATGTTTATAAAAGTCAGTTAACAATGAAGCAAGTAATTCAGCAAATTTTAATCTTTCTTCTGAAATACCTTCTTTTTTAAGTATTTCTTTTACAAGAGAAACATTCTTTTTAATTTTATCAACAGATCCAGTATAAGGAGATGCACGATTATCACATTCACCCATAAAAATGCCATCAGCACCTGATTTAAAAGCATACAATAATAATTTTGGAGTAATCCTACTAACGCTCGGCACCCTTATAATTCTTGTTTCGGCTGGATAAGATAATCTTGCCGTTCCTATATTATCAGCAAGTCTATAAGTGCAGGTATTATCAGCAAAAACAAGGATTCTCGTTTCGCCTTCCTTCTTTGTCTTTAAAGCTTCATCTATCTGTTCCATTAACTGTTTATTAGTATAGTATCGAAGGTCTAAAGCATCATTCGGGCAATCGGCTATACACATACCACAGCCCTTACATATAACCTCATTAATTTTAGCTTTTCCATTTTCAATTGATATAGCTTTAAGTGGACAACTATTTATACATAAACCACAACCATCACAAATGTCATTATGGACAAAAGCAATAATTGGTTCTATTTCAAATACACCTTTGTTCATAAGCCTCATTGCTCTTGAAGCAGAAGCACTTCCCTGTGCAACTGAATCAGGAATATCTTTGGGACCTTGAGCGCATCCTGCAATAAAAACACCATCTATAAGAGTGTCAACTGGCCTAAATTTAGGGTGAGCCTCTTGTAAGAAACCATCAGCACTTCTTGCAAGTTTAAGAATATCTGCAATTTGCTCACTTCCACTTGATGGAACAATGCCGGTTGATAAAACTACAAGGTCAAATTCCCCTTCTATCATCTTCCTGCTTAGAGTATCTTCTGAAAGTATGTGAAGCTTTTTGGATTGAGAATCTTCTCGAATTTCTGCAACTCTCCCACGAATATACTTTATTCCTGCATTTTGTGCCCTCTTATAATATTCTTCAAATCCTTTTCCATATGCACGCAAATCTGTATAGAATATATAAATGTCTCTTGATGGATCTAACCTTTTAAGCAATTGAGCAAGTTTAGTTGCATACATACAGCATATCCTTGAGCAATTTTCTCTATCTACTTGTTCATCTCTTGATCCAACACATTGTATAAATGCAACTCTTTTACCAATTGGTTTAAGTGGAGGACCAGAAGAACCAGTTGCGATAATTCTCTCAAGTTGTAGCGCTGTTAAAACATTGGAATATTTCCCAAAACCATAAACTGGCTTTTTCTCGGGATCAAATAATTCGTAACCTGTTGCTGTAATAATTGTATCAACGTTAAAGCTTATAAGTTCTTCTTTGTCTTCAAAGTTTATTGCACCTTGAGTACATAACTTTTCACATATCCCACATATTTTACCACCCTGGACAAGTCTTTTACAGTTTTTCTCATCAATTAAATACTTTCTTGGTACTGCAACGGGATTTTGAACATATATTGCCTTTCTTAAAGATAATCCTTCATTAAACTCATCTGGTACTTTAACAGGACATTTATCAGCACATATCCCGCATGCAACACATTTATCTATATCAACATATCTTGGTTTTTTCCTAACAGTTACATTAAAATTACCAAGATAACCTGTAATACTTTCTATTTCGGAATATGTCATAAGATTGATATTAGGGTGCTCTGCACAATCAGCCAGTTTTGGGCCTATGATACAGGTAGCACAATCCTCTGTTGGAAATGTTTTTGATAGCTTTGCCATCATTCCACCAATTGCAGGTTCTTTCTCTACAAGATAGACTTCAAAACCTGAATCACCAAGATCAAGGCTTGCCTGAATACCAGTAATTCCTCCACCTATCACTAAAACACGTCTACCTATTGGTAATTTTTGTCTCTCAAGAGGTATATCTGATCGTACTTTAGCTAAAGCCATATTAACAAGGTCTATCGCTTTACTTGTAGCTGCACCCTTACTGAAATGACACCAGGAACATTGCTCTCTAATATTTGCCATTTCAAAGTTGTATGCATTTAAGCCGGCTTTTTCAACTGTTTTCATGAATGTTTTTTCATGAAAAAGTGGTGAGCATGAGGCAACAACTATGTGATCAAGATTATGTTCTTTAATATCATCAATAATGTATTTTTGACCCTCTTCTGAACACATATGTTCTACATCACGGACGAAAGTAACTCCTTCATTATCTTTTACACTTTCAGCAACCTTTTTAACATCGACTACATCAGAAATATTTCCACCACAATGGCAGATATACACACCAATACGCATTAAACTTCCTCCAAGATTTGATACTTTTTTACACCTTCAGCATATAAATCTCTACCAGTTGTATCTATTCCAACAATTACAGGAAAATTTTCAACATAAAATTCCATAATAGCTTCAGCACCAAGATCTTCATAGGCTATAAGTTTGGCACTTTTAATTGCCTGAGCTAATAGTGCTCCAGCTCCACCAATCGCAATAAAGTAAATTGCTTTATTTTTTACAATTGAATCAATAACTTCTTTTTTCCTTTCACCTTTTCCTATCATACCTTTTAACCCGTTATCAAGAAGAATGGGAGTATAAGGATCCATACGAGAACTTGTCGTAGGTCCAGCAGAACCTACTGCCATTCCAGGCTTTGCTGGTGAAGGACCAACATAATATATAACTTGATTCTTTATATCAAATGGGAGGGGCTTATTGGATTTCACAAGTTCAACAAGTCTTTTGTGGGCTGCGTCTCTTGCTGAATAAATTTTTCCATTAAGTAGCACTTTATCGCCAATTTTTAATTTAGTGATTTCATCCTCCACTAAGGGAGTATTTAATTTGATTTCATTTCCCATCTTTTATTAAACTTCCCTTCTTATATAATTGCGCTTTTATGTCTTGCAGCATGGCATTGAATATTTACAGCAACTGGCATGCTTGCTATATGACAGGGAAAAGTTAATATATTTACTGCTAAAGCGGTAGTTCTACCACCCAGACCCATTGGCCCAATACCTAAATTATTAATTTTATGAAGTAGTTCTTCTTCCACTGCGTGCCATTTTGGATCAGGATTTTCTTCATTCAGAGGTCTTAAAAGAGCTTTTTTGGATAGTATTGCACATTGTTCGAAGTCTCCACCAATACCCACTCCAACAATTATTGGTGGACAAGGATTACCTCCAGCTCTTTTCACTCTATCTATGACAAATTTCTTGACACCTTCAATACCATCTGCTGCTGTCATCATTTTCACTTCACTCATATTTTCTGAGCCTCCACCTTTAGGGGCGAAGTCTATTTTTATCTTATCACCTGGAACAATCTTAGTGTGGATTATTGCAGGAGTATTATCTTTTGTATTTTTACGTTCAATTACTGGGTCTGAAACTAATGATTTTCTTAAATATCCATCAATATAACCCTGCCTAACACCTTCATTTATAGAATCATAAAAATCTCCACCAACAATGTGAACATCCTGCCCAAGTTCGATAAAAAATAAAGCTACTCCTGTGTCCTGACACATAGGTATTTGTAGTTCTCCAGCAAGCTCATCATTTTTAATAATTTGGGAAAGGATTTCTTTGCCAACAGGAGATTCTTCTTTTTCCATAAATTCCTTTAGTTTTTTTAATAAGTCTTCATTAACATAGTAGTTTGCATCAATGCAAAGCTTTTTTACAACAGGTATAATTTGAGAAACATTTATCTCTCTCAATTTAGCACCCCTTTATTATTTATGCTTTTCAATTTCTTCTTTTTGCCACTCTATTGCAGCTTCACCTTTATAAAGATTATTAATTTCTTCTTCTAAATTTGAAACTTCAATTTTAAAAAGCCATCCTTTTCCATATGGATCTTGATTTGGAAGAGTTGGATCATCGCTAATATCTGGATTTGTTTCTTTTATTGTTCCTGATAAAGGGGCAAAAATTTTCCCAACCCATTTACCAGTCTCAACAGTTCCTACTACATCGTCTGCACTTACTTCGTCTCCTTCTAATGGTAGCTCAATATATGAAATTTCACCTGCGAGCTTTTGATAGAAATCAGTGACTCCAACTGTAGCAATGTTACCTTCAAGTTTTACCCACATATGTTCTTTGTGATAATAAAGATCATCTGGTAGAAGATACCCTAAAACATCACTCATTAATTACCCCCTATTTAAACCAAATTTCTTAAATATAATAAATAACAAATTTTATCAAATGTTCAATAAAACAATTTTAATAAAGTATGGTAATTCAGTCTATAAATTTTTTTACTATTCATTTTGATTATTAACGAGTTATTTATTTATGATTTCAACTTTAAAAGAAAATTGAAGTATTTTTAATTTATAATTTATCATTATACCGATTTAAATTTGCACTTATAAAATTCGCTATTAGAGAAAACAAAAATTTTTTTAAAATCTTTAAATATTTTCAAATTTTATTTTTTTGATTTACAATACCCTCCGATAGCTTTTTAAATTTGGAATTGCGCCTCCTATGAGGAAATTAAGTTATATTTCAATCAATATTGGAAACAAAAGAATTAGTGATCTTAATAGGTATAAATTGTTGTGTTTTACAAAATCTTCAACTATTTTAAAGTCATTATTTAATGTTATTTTCAAGAATTTAAGATTTTTAGTAGTTTTTGTTTATAAGTTTTGTAAATGTAATATACTTTAAATGTTATGTAATTAATTGTAATTAACACAAATCTATAAATTAATTAAAGCGAGTTTTAAGCATTTAAGCTAATAAAAAATGCAAGAATTCTAAGTTTAAGAAGGAAAGGGTGATGGTTTCTCTAAACTTATTAAGCGGATTAATTACTATATTAATAATCATTATTGCATTCGTTGCTGTAGTTATATTTTATTTTTATATCAATAATATGAAGGTTGTCAGGCCAAAAGATAAAAATGCTTCAGTCTGGGAAGTCAAATTAAATGACATCCTACCAGGTACTTTGGTAAAATTCGTAAAGAATAAATCTATAGAAAAACTCACAAAAAATAATGGAATTCCAATACCTATCATTATAAAGGATAAACACAATAAACCTATTCAAGATGTATCTATAATTATGGTTTCACCAGATGGTTCTGAATCAAATCTAACAACAGATTCTGGCGGTATCTTTACTGCAAAATTAACCTCTACTCTTGTAGAAGAAAACCCCCTTCTAAAAATTAGCAAAGAAGGGCTAAAGGCTGGAGATTTTTATTATGAAATTGGTGGTAAAACAATTAAAATTACCGACGAAAGCGAAGAATTTGATGTAATTAACCTTTCATCATTAAACCTTTATGAAAAGAATGGAATAAAAGTATATCACAACAAAGAAGATCTGGATAATGCACAAAAGTTAGCTGAAACATTAAAAGATATAAACCTTAAAATAAAGCAAGTTCTTGGTATTTCTTCTTTAGAACCTTTAAGTGTCTTGCTTACAAAATCTAAAAATGTTTCTACAATTGGCGACTTAAAAGAGAGTGCCTTACCAATTAACATTAATGACAAAGAGCAGATATATTGGATTTATACACATGAAACAACTGAAACAAATTTAATATTGAAAAAAGCTCCTCTATACTTCAAAAATAAATACCTTCGATGGGTTGGTGATGGTTTAGCGGAATATACTTCCTTAAAGATATTAGAACAAACTGACAATGAATTAAAGAATAAGATGCTTAATGGACGGATAAAAAACATAGTTGATAGTAAAGGTGAAAATTTAAATCTCCTAAAATGGGAAGCTATAACTGGACAGGATGTAGGTTACGCGTATAGTCTGGCTTTTTGGATAGATATAGAAGAAAAATAT
>JAGPKI010000161.1 GCA_018054005.1 Caldisericia bacterium | reverse complement strand
AATCTGCCCATTTTGTTCCGGACCCCAATCGCAAACGCAAACTATTACTTCATAAAAGAGAAATCATCAGGTTAAAATCTAAAGTTGAAGAACAAGGTATGACCTTAATCCCTCTGGAACTCAAAATTAATGAAAAAGGGCTATGTAAAGTTATTCTGGCTCTGGCAAAAGGGAAAAAGATTTATGACAAACGAGAATCCCTTCGCAGAGAAGCCATTGAAAGAGATAGAGAAAGAGGATAAATATTTTAACTTTTATCATAATTATTAGCCTGAGATATTTAATAAATGATGAAGTTTAATAATAATGACAGATAGTATTTTCATCTTGATTTTAGCATAATACGAAAGGGCACAGATTAATAATAAAATTATGGCTAAATTGAATGACCAATAATTGTAGAGGATGTAGAGAATTAGTTTATTTAAATAATTTAGATTTTGTTCCTTAACTGAGTTATGGTTTTGAATGTAGACAGTGTATTCTAATAATATTATCAATTATAAATAAGAATTATATATCCATTATGGGAAAGGAAGTCAAGAGGGATACTTTCTTCCTTATTAACGATGCAAAAATAACTTTTTCATTGACTGAATATACAAAAATTAGGTGAATGAATTCATTAAGATTAAAATAGATAAGAGAAATAATTTTGGGGAGAAGGAGTAATGTCCCATCATAAGCTCATTATTGGTAATGCAATGAGTATGCAAGAAATAGAGAATGAAAGTGTTCATTTAATGCTCACTTCTCCACCTTATTTTAATGCACCTTTTGATTATAAAGACCAATATCATAATTATGACCAGTATTTGAATGTTTTAGAAAGTGTAGCAAAAGAAGTATACAGGGTTTTGAAAGATGGACGGATTGCGGTCTTAAATATAGATGATATGTTGGTTAATGGAGATAAATTTCCTATTGTAGCTCATGCAACAAAAATATTTGTAGATGCGGGTTTTAGGTATCGTGATAGGATTATCTGGAAAAAACCGGATGGATATCTTAGAATAAGTAGAAGAAGCGGTGTTATGCTACAAAATCCTTATCCTATGTATTTTTATCCTGATAATCTACTGGAAAGTATCCTCATCTTTCAAAAAGGTAAATTTGATTATAAGTCTATTCCAAAAGATGTTCGTGAAGCTTCTAAAATAGATATAAAGGAATTCTCAGATAATAAGTGGTATATGACTTTATGGGAAATGACAAATGTTTTACCTAATTCTGAATTAGAAAAAGATATAGCTGCTTTTCCACAAGAATTACCTTACAGAATTATAAAACTATTTTCCTATGTGGGAGAAACTGTATTAGACCCTTTTGTTGGTAGTGGAACTACTATGAAAGTGGCAAGAAATCTTAATAGAAACAGTATTGGCATAGAGATTAATGAAACTCTTATCCCTATTATCAAAAAGAAAATGGGTTTTGATGAACAGATAAGTTTTTTAGATAAGGATGATAAGCTAGAAATTATTATAAGGAATGACAAAAATGAATGTCACTGCAAAAATCAATGGAATTAAATATACCCCTTTATTTCAGTCTAATCTACCTGTATATTCAGAAGATAAATTAACCGATACTTTAAATAAATCCAGTGCTTTTATTTTATCAAATAATAAGGGTGATAAAATTGCTTTAAGTAGGTGGGTTTCTCCAAAAAGAACTCGTTCCTACCCCTATGCAAGGATATATGATATCTTACACTTTCAAGGAAGAAGGGTTACCATTATACCAATTATAAAAGATGAAGGACTAGATGGTGATAGAGATTTTCTACAATGGGATACTGTCTCTTTAATGAGTTTATTAGATGTTTATACAATAATAGCATACTATTCAGACGCTTCTAAAAGTAGTAGGTATAAGAATAAAATTACGAAACAATTATTTGATATTGATTACATTAGTAAAGAGTTAAAAGATTTAACTTCGTTTCAATCCGATGCATTACATTGGAATTTAAATCAAATTAATAAAGTTGGGGAAATTGCAAAAAAAGCTTTGCAATCTTATAATATAATCTCTAAGAAGTTAGATGTTCAAATGCACTCTTTTGATGCAGCCAATGAAAGAGTTAAAGAACTTTTAAAAGGTAGAAATAATTTTATGAAGCTTTCTCGTAATTTAGCTGAAAAAGCTCAAAATAGAGAATCAGTTACTATTCAACCTAAAGAAAAGCTGTCTGGAGTTAAATCTATTTTAACTATAAAAAATTATCTTGGTGGATTCTATTTCTTTACTGTAGATGAGGTTAAAATAGATGAGGACAAAATTTATTTAATTGAGGGAAAGCATAGCAGAAGAAATCTAATTCCATCTCTAAACGATATAAAAGATGGTTTAGTAAAAATGATATTATTTACTAATTTGAAAGAGGTTACAGTAAACCAAAAAACTTACAATCCGATACCGGTACTGAAACTGACGAGCGATAAAGAATTTTCTTTTAATAGATTAAAAAGAACCCAAATTGACATTCTGAAAACTTTAAATTTAGAAGCTAATAAGAATAATTTTCAAGTTCTGATTAACGACTTGGATTTAATAGAAATGGTGCAATAATCAATTATTGAGTTATTTAATCACAAATAAGCTGCTTTCAATTAACACTATTTATATATTTATTTTGGTTTGGCCAATCTTTTAATTTACCATCCCTCATCCAGAGGTATATTTAATTCTTCCGTACCAGGGAGGACAAATCTACTGTTTCGGATGATATCAGTGTGAGTTCCATCGTAACCAATTGCAGTAATAGAATCCAGCATTTCATAGGGCAGGGTGATATCTATATGTTTATTGGTGTAGGCATTTATAGGGTCTTCTTTTCTGGTAACACTTTTTTCATTTTCTACAGCAATCATAGATTTACCGTTTAAAAAATTGATATGAGGAGCCTCTTCTTCATGGCTGAAGCAGGTATCACCAATGGCAAAATGAGGTCCCATCTTTTCTATGATAAG
>JAGPKI010000160.1 GCA_018054005.1 Caldisericia bacterium | reverse complement strand
ACTGGATGCATTCCTTGTAAAATGATGGAGCCAATTTTACAGGAATTAAGTAAAAATTATTCCGATAAATTTGAAACAATCTTTATAAATGTTGCCAAAGATACAAAGGGAACTCAAGAATTTGGAATCAATGTAATTCCTACACAGATATTTTTTGATGCAGATGGTAACGAGCTCTATCGACATATTGGATTTTTCTCAAAAGAAGAGATTTTAAATACATTCGAATCTTACGGTATATCCGTTAAATAAATATTTATATGATGAACCAATTTTTTATAACTCTAAATAACGCAATTTTAAGTTCCTCTTATATAGCATTACTTGCTGCTTTTATCTGGGGAATATTGAGCGTTTTAATAAGTCCATGCCATCTTGCAAGCATACCTCTAATTGTAGGTTTTATTAGTGGTTGTGAAAATTTAACAACCAAAAAAGCTTTTAAGACATCTCTTATTTTCTCAGTTGGAATTTTTGCTTCTATTTCACTAATTGGTTTAATCACTGCTTTATTGGGAAGACTTTTAGGGGACATTGGATTATATGGAAACATAATTGTTGCGATCATATTTATGGCTGTGGGTCTAAATTTGATTGGTATTCTTCCATTTAATTGGAATAATTTAAATATAAATGGTGTAAAAGGGCAAGGCTCACTAAGGGCGCTCATTTTAGGTTTTGTGTTTGGCTTTGGCTTGGGACCATGCACTTTTGCATTTATGGCTCCTATACTTGGAGTAATCTTAGAAGTGGCTACAAAAAGGGTGTATTTTTCAATTTTATTGCTTCTTCTATTTGCAGTCGGTCACATATCAGTTATTGTTTTAGCTGGTACATTTACTGAAATTATTCAAAGATATCTTAATTGGACCAATACAACGAGAGGAGTAAAAATAGTTCGAGCAATATGTGGTATTTTAGTTTTTCTTGGTGGCATATATTTAGTTTTAAAAGCTTTTATGCTCGTTTAAAAAATATAAAAGGTAAAAAATGAAAAAACAAATTAAATCATCTTTAGCAACCAAACTTTTTACTATAGCAGTCTTAATTATTGTATGGTTTTTAGCGTATAATTATCTTCCTTTATTTGCAAAGTGGCTTTCATTTGATGTTTTTAAATTGAAACAAGGATCGCATCTTGGAGAAGCTATATACTTCTTCCTCTATGATACCCCAAAAGTCTTCTTGCTCTTAATATTGGTGGTTTTTGGTGTTGGTATTATTCGCTCATTCTTTACTCCAGAACGTACAAGAAAGCTCTTACAAGGAAGAAAAGAATTTATTGGTAATATTATTGCAGCTGGATTAGGTATAGTAACACCATTTTGCACCTGTTCGGCAGTACCACTATTTATTGGATTTGTTGAAGTAGGAATTCCATTAGGGGTAACTTTTTCATTTCTTATTTCTGCTCCAATGATAAATGAAGTTGCACTTGTGCTTTTATTTGGGTTATTTGGCTGGAAGGTTGCAGTGTTGTATCTAATTACCGGGCTATTGATTGCAATCATTTCAGGCATTATTATAGGGAGAATGAAGCTCGAGCACGAAGTAGAAGATTGGGTTTATGAAATTAGATCTAATGGTGGTGATGCAGAAATTTCTAATATGACCTTGTCGGATAGAATTGACTTTGCAGTAGATTCAGTTAAAAACATTGTTGGTAATGTGTGGCTTTATATAATAATTGGATTAGCAATTGGCGCTATTATTCATGGATATGTTCCAGAAAATTTATTAGCAGGTATAATGGGTAAAAAAGCATGGTGGTCTGTGCCATTGGCTGTAGTTATAGGTGTACCAATGTACTCCAATGCAGCTGGAATTATACCAATAGTCCAGGCTCTACTCGAAAAAGGTGCTTCTTTGGGAACTGTTCTTGCTTTTATGATGGCTGTAATAGGTCTATCTTTGCCTGAAACAATAATTTTAAGGAAAGTCCTAAAGCCAAAACTCATTGCAATTTTTATAAGCATAGTCGCAACTGGTATATTAATAATTGGCTATTTATTTAATTTGATATTATAAAGGAGAAAAGTATGAAAATAAAAGTTTTAGGAGTTGGCTGTGCAAACTGTAAACTCTTACTTGAACGTGTTAAAGAAGCGATTAGGGATTCTGGAGTACAGGCAGAAATTGAATATATAACAAATATGAAGGAAATAATGAAATTTAATGTAATGAGTATGCCAGGGTTAGTCATAAATGATAAAGTTGTATCAACTGGGAAAGTATTATCAAAAGAAGAAATAATTAGTAAAATTATGACTGCTAAAGCAGGAGAAGAGCAGTAAAGGAAAGGTTTCGACTATAAATAAATATAAATTAATTCTTGAGCTAAAAGAATCTTATTATGCTAAGAAGAGCGAAATTGAAAAAAGGATTCTTGAATTTAAAAAAGTTAGCTTATTAGGAAGCGAAGATGAAATTTTTTATGAACTTGCTTTTTGCCTTCTAACCCCACAATCTAAAGCCAAAGTCTGCTGGAAAGCTATAGAAAAAATAGCAAAAAATGAAATAACTCTTAATAGAGAGAACAAAGAAGATATTTCCAAAAGCTTATGTGGAGTAAGATTTAAAAATAATAAGGCTGATTACATCCTTAATGCAAAAGAGCTTTTTTTAAATAACGGTAAAATTAAAATAAAGGAGAGGATAAACAGTTTTGCGAGTGCTTCTGAGGCAAGAGAGTGGCTTGTAAAGAATGTAAAAGGTATGGGCTACAAAGAGGCAAGCCATTTTCTTAGAAATATAGGCTTTGCAGATGATTTAGCAATTCTTGATAGACATATCCTTAAAAATCTTAAAATTTTTGGTATTATCGAGGAAATACCAAAATCTCTATCGAAGAAAAAATATCTTGAAATAGAAGAAAAAATGAGAAATTTAGCGAATGAGGTAAATATACCCCTAAGTCATCTTGATCTGCTCTTCTGGAGTAAAGAAACAGGAGAGATATTTAAATAAGAGTAAAAGATGCATTCTCTGTTTTATGTCATGTCTAACATCCCTGAAATTGCCATTTT
>JAGPKI010000030.1 GCA_018054005.1 Caldisericia bacterium | reverse complement strand
CGGGAATTTACGCCCTTTGAGTGTCACATCAAATGAGAGTAGTGTACTGTTTACAATCACAAAATCAGACACGTTGAATAGGGAATTATCTCGATATGGGTAGATTTGTCCATATTTTGAGTAGCAGGTAGATATATGGCGAATAAAATATCAAAACAAACTATTGAAAAAATTGGAAAAATTGAAAAAGAGCGTAATATGAAAGTATATAAAGCTGATGAATTGCTTCAAAAAGCTCGCTTTACTCTTACAATTACTGAACAGCGTTTAATTCTTTATGCAATTACAAAAATAAAACCAACTGATACTGCATTTACTGAATACGAATTTAATTTGAAAGATTTTTATTCTGTCTGTGGTATTAGCGGAAAAGAAAGCTATACTGAAATAAAAAAACAGTGTATATCTTTAAAATCTAAAGCTTGGTGGATAACTGTCCTTGATGAGAACGGATCTGAATGGGAAAGTGCTGTTACATGGTTTAATACTCTTAGAACAAATAAAAAAAGTGGTAAGATACGTATTAAATTTCATGAGGATATGATGCCTTACCTTTTGGAACTAAGCAAACAATACGGAGAAACCGGTAATTATTTTACTTCTTATGATTTCAAGTACATACTTCCCATGAAGTCCATTTACAGTATAAGAATCTATGAACTTCTTAAAAGTTATCAAAAAAACAATAAATCTTGGTGGTTTAAATTTGATAAACTTAAACACATTCTCGATTGTGTTAATTATGAATGGTATGACTTTAAAAGAAGAGTTCTTGAACCAGGTATAAATGAAATTAATAAATTTACTGATTTATCTATTGAATATTCTACAGTTAAAGACGGCAATAAAATTGATGAAATAATTTTTGTAATGAATGAAAAAGATTATCTTGAAAAAATGAAAGTTAAATCTCTATGCTCTGAAGAATTAAACGGATTTAACCTTTCCGATAAGGTTTTAGAAGAATTCTCAAAACAAAACAACTAATTACTGTGTCACAATGACACACAAAAAGGAGAACTTTACTATGTCAGATAAAATTAATTCAACAGGACAAATCCTTCCGGACGTTCGCTATACAGATGATCCGGAAGAACTCAGGCTTCTGAAGAAGCCTATCGGCAAATGGGGACGTATGTGGCAAGACTGGATTGAGTCAACATATCCGGGCGAAGTAGATATTTATGTAATGGCTGCTAAGTGGCAGATCATTCCCCGTCAGATTGATGAAAAAGCTGAAAAACGTTGGTTTGAACTTGATGAGCTTTACCACCGTGACAATCCAAGACCATCTAATGACTTCAATGAAATTTTGCAATGGGAAACAGCTTGTAAACTTTGGGTTGAAAATCTTATTCTGAAAGAGATTATATTTGTACGCTATGATGTTGAATTATAAAATAAAAGCAGTCTGCTACCCTCGATAAGTTACAGACTGCTTCATAAAACACAAACCTCGAAAGGTCTGATATTGTAATTATACAGCCTTTCAGACCTTTCGTCAACAACGAAAGGATGAACATAAATGACATTTATTTCAGCATTACTAACCCTTGGATGCTTTATTCTTGTTTTCAAAGCAATTGCCAGGGATACACATTCTGTTCAAAGCAAATCAGCTGATGAGCATTCTGATATTGATTTTATTACAATCTCCACTCAGCTTGACTATATCAATGAGCTGAAGGACAAAATTCAAAATATCGAAAATATGATTACTGAAATTGAGATATGTCAGCCGGAAGAAAGAGCAACGGCAATTAATATTTCAATGCCTACAAATAATGCCGGTATTCAAATTATAGCAAATAACTCATCTGATGATATCTTAGATCTGCTACATAAGGAACGTCAAAGACTTCGCTTCTCTCTTGCTGATGAAATCAAAAATCTTCAGTACCGTTGTAACGGAAACGATAACGGAAGCATTGAAGATTTGAATAGGGAAGTGGCAAAATGAAAGAAATAAAATACTGTGAAAACTGCGGACTAATGATTTCTAAGATAGAAAATTTAGATTATTTTTCACACATAAGCATTAGATATTGCCATGATTGTGCAAAAAAAATAGAGCGAGAAAAAACAGCTGCCAGAGTGGCAGCTCTCCGCAAAAGAAAAAAAAATAAGGATAAGTTTCGTGATGAGCAGCTTGTACTTCTGGAGCAGCAAAATGAATTACTTCAGAAACGTATTATTCAGCTAAGAGAAGAGCTCTCACATTTCTGTAAATAAATGGTTTTCCCCTTTTCGTTACCTTTATCTTGTAAGGGGGGAGGTGTATAAAATCATGCTAGAGCAGATCGAAAATTGCCTTTATGATCTTGTTGCAAATATTTTAGGAATTGCTGCTATGATTGGCGTTTTAAGATTTTTGTTTAGACGCAAGGGAAAAAAAGGGTTATGATTTAGATGTTTATAATTTAAAAAAGACCAAGGAGATTACTTCTTGGTCTTTTTTTGCAGTAATGTGCCTTATAACCCTCTATGCTTATTATGATATTCTACCAAGTCAAATTCTATCAAAGAAACAACTTGATCTTTTTCAAGTACAATGTCGGCAGGATCACTTGCTTTGGGTAACTCTGACTTCCGTTCTTGAGCGTCCTCTACGTAGAGCCCTAATACATCCTTAATATTTTCAATTGCCTCCTCCAATGTATCACCCTGTGAGATAGCACCATTAATATCCGCAAGCCAAACAGAATATCCTACCTCTTCAGGTTGAAATACTGCAGGATAATAATATTTTTTCATAAATTAAGCTCCTCCATTTTTTAAATCTTTATTATTTTAATTTCATTGATGTACCCTATAACCCTCTTGCTTCTCTGTATCCATGAATAAACCAACGTATCAAAATATATATAGCATGAGAGCCCATAAACAGCAGCAAAACATTCACCGGCATTACTTCAGCAAAGAAAATAACAATAGCAAAGCTTATCAAAGCCACAATCACACTTATCTCATCAGCACAGCACCGTTGATAGACTCTCACTATTCCTTTTCCTACAAAAAACAATGCTACAAGTGGCAATGCAGCTCCCACAGAAAGTATAAGAATAAATATAATCCAATATACAATAGCTGAAATTGTTTCTTGTCCTATGCCCGTAGAGACGTCTGACAAGCTCTTAGAGAGCTTTAGAAGATTATCAGTGTAGAACATTGCCACTTTAAGAAAAGCTTCAAAAATCGCTTTACAATCGCTTATACAGCGTTTGGATTTTAATGCTGTAAATAAAGTCACTGTTATTGCATATATTCCGACAATTATGATTATCCCAAAATAAGAACTCCTAAATTTCTTATATTTTTCTTCTGCAACCTTTTCAATATAGCTTTGCTGGTTTTTTTTTAACCGTTCTGACTCCTTGGCAGCCTGACCGGCTTTTTCAATTTTCTGTTGTGCTTCATCTGCAAGCTGCTGATACTTACGCTTAAAGAGAGTGACCTCCTCTTGAGATTTTTTTAGCTGACTGTTGACCAATTTCTCTCGTTCCTTGCTCTGCCTTTCTAATTCTTTGCTCTGCTTCAATTCTTTGTCGCTGTTGCATAGCTTCTCTATTTGCTCGGCTTGCTGTTGCATCTGCGACATTTGCTTTCGTACTTGCTCCGACAACTTCTGCTTGTCTGATGAGAGAGTCCGTATCTGATAGTCCCTGCTGTTCAGTTGCTGTCTCAAGCTCTCGTTCTCCTCCTGTAACTCTTCGCTCAGACTTAGAAGCTGCTCGAGCTGTTGCTCGAAGTCTAAGGATTTCTCCAATTCTGTCATTTACAATACTTCCTTTCTCAGCTATAAGCTTCTTTAATTCCTCTCCAACAGCTTTTAGCTGTTCGGTTATCTGCTGTAGAATGCTATTTCTCGCCTTAATTTCACGATTTTCTTGGCAAAGTTCAGATATCCCACCTTTTGCTTCGATTTTTCTTGCTGTATATCCTTCATGTCGTGTTGGTTCCTGTGCCTTGCCTTGCCTTTCATAGCTTAGATGATCTATTTTTTTTTCTTCTGATAGATGTTTATTACAAACGTTTGCCCATGCTTCACGCCATTCTTCAATACGTTCCTTGTCATTCCAATCGTTATAGTCTTCTTTATGGCTTTTGTATTGCTTTCTTCCGTCCTTGTCAGTGCGTTGATAAATTTTCTCACCATTCTCATCAAGGTCGTACACCTTTCGGCTCTTTGCTGCCCATTTACCGTTAGCTTCAATACTCCGAGTGGTCAGCATAATATGTGCATGCGGATTTCCATCTGCTTTGTCATGAATGCTCCAGTCCGCACACATTCCCTTATCAGTCAGACCTTTTACATATTCTCGGACAGTTTCAATTTGCTCATCTCGATTGAATTCTTGTGGCAAGGCTACTTCAATTTCTCTCCATAAGCGTGCATTACTCGCCTTTTCTATTTTGTGAACAGCATTCCACAGCTTTTCACGCTCTGCATATTCAACTGGAGCATTTTCACATAAAGAAACTTCACTGTGTACAACTCCACTCTTTCGTGTATAATCACTTTCAATACCTGTTTCCATATCAGTCAGTTTCTCGCCACTGCGATATGCTGCTGCTGCAACAGCAGACTTTCCAGCAGCTCTGCCGCCCGTTTTGATTGTGCAATGATAAATTGCCATAATCGAAACCGTCCTTTCTCTTGGGGTTAAGGGGTCGCAACCCCTTGCGCTCTGAAACACTACCGTAGGTGGTGTGTAAGTGCGCCATTCTCATGTATGTCGAATGGATATTCTTCATTCGCTATTATACCAGTTATACATTGAATCTGTCAATATGATGTGATATAATAAGGGAAAACCAAAAAGAAAGTAGGTATTGATTATGGCAACAGAAAAACGCTCTATTGATGAGCGTATATCTGAATTACAAGAAAAACAAAAGCAACTTAAGGAACAAGAAAAGAAATTAAGAGCTCAGCAATCACAGGCTGAAAGAAAAGCTCGCACAAAACGATTGATTGAAATTGGTGCTACTGTTGAGAGTGTTCTCGGTAAGCCTATTGAGAAAGAAGATTTACCTAAGTTAAAAAATTTTCTTGAACAGCAAGAGCAGCGAGGACAATATTTCTCTAAAGCGTTTGTCGGTTCTGTCATAGAATCGGAAAAATAAAAAGAAAATCGGTCTGGGTGTATATCCGACCGATTTTTTCTGATATTTATTTTTTCGCTTTTGGCATTTTATCTTGAATTTCTCTGATTGATTTATTATATTCGTTCTGTAAGCTTTGAATTTCATCATGTAGCTTATCAATCTTGGTATTATATTCATCAATCTTGTCTTGCTGCTTACTCTTAACTTCGAGTATGGCATTCTGCTTCTCTATTTCAGTTTTCTGTAATTCAAGCTTGTGTGACTGCTCCTGTGACTGTTGTTGCTGTTTAAGTTCATTGATTTCATTTTTCTGCTGATTAATTATTTTTTCGTTTTCATTCAGCCTTTGTTTCATTTCCTCCAGCTGTTTTTCAATTACGTCCTGTTCCGGAAGTCTTGATGTTAGGTTATCAATAATCAGCTGCTTGTCCTGAACTGCTCGTTCAGCCTGTTCACATTCTCTGGTCTTTATGGACAAGCTTTCAGTTAACGTTTTAACTGCCCTGTTGGCTTCTGATTCACTTGTCTTAAGAACATCTATATTCTGCTGATATATATTATTTGCGTTCTCAAGTTCATGTTCTGTTTTATCTGCTCTTTCTTGCAAGCTTATAATCTGACTGTCTTTGCTACAAAGCAGATCATTGAATTCTTGTCTTATACGTTTCTCAGCATTGCTGTTAAGTTCTAAAACATGTAGAAAAGCTTGCTGTATACTGTTAATATGGCTTTCATAGTCAGCAATATCAGCCTTTACATCTGTAAGTATGTGCTTAGCATTGTTAATCTCATATGCTGTGATCAGCTGTGACAGGCAGTCACCTTGGCTTTCAAATTCAGCTGATAACGCTTTGAATTTGTCTAATGTTGTTTCATCAGCCCTAATTGAACGAACTTTTATTTCCTGATTTTGATTTTCCATGCCTTTAAGCGCTCCTTTTTATATTTTTAATGTATTACGTGTTACACTACAGCGTGTTACATTATGTGTTACAAATATAATATCATAAAAATTTCCTCATGTCAAGGCACTGATCCACAAAATCAAATAGCTCTAATGAGTCAACAATAAATAAAAGCCGATATAGAGAGTTACTTCTTACATCAGCTTTTTATATTTAGAATAAGTCACTATGTGTACCGGTTCGTGTCAGATATTAAGATTAATTCGCCGTCTGATACTTCATATTTCACTACCATTAGTGTTTATTTGCTTTAAATTGAAAATACCACATCACTTTTCAGAAACATGGTATTTTCAATAATATATATTATTGAATCAAACTTCGTCCATTCTATTTAATTACGTACATGTTCAAATCCAAATTCATTTTTTTTCTGTACTTGTCAGTGGGATACTAATCACTCCTTTTGCAATTTTCAGGTTTGGATGCATAATAACATATTACTAAAAACAATTCAATCAAAAATGCATATTTTTCATTAAACCTTGCAATATAAACATCATCTACCATATTGCTACCGATACACCTATATCTGTTCCGAAATGGCATAACTCTTTATAAATATGAGCAACTTCTTCTCTGTATTACATAAAAAAATTAAAATCATTTAAATTAACATTCTTGATAAAAATGGAGAATGTATTGCAATTAAATATAAATGTTAATATTTCTAATTATATTGACTGCATAGTATATATATGGTAAAATATAATTAAAACAATAAAATGATAGGCAAAAAGGAGTTTTAGAATGAAGGTTACATTATTTAAAAGAATAGTATCTTGTTTTATGGCTATAGTAATGTTTTGTTTTGTTTTCATTCCAGATTTAACAGATGAAAGTATTACAGTAAATGCAAGTACTAAAATTACCTACGGAGACGTAAATAGTGATAGCTCAGTAAATGTATTGGATTTAATAAGATTAAAATCTAAAATTATTGAAAAAAGTGCTATCGATATCGATATCGCGGATATCAATGATGATGGTGAAATCTCTGTGAAAGATACTACTGAAATGACTACATATTTACTTGGATGTGTTCCGGCTTTTTCAGTAGAAATAAATAATAATTCTGATAAAGATGGTTTATGCGATTATATTGAAAAATTATTAGGTACTAATTCAGAAAAGGATGATTCTGACGAAGATGGAAAAAATGACTTTGAAGAATTATATTACTATGGTACAGATCCGTTATTATTTAATAGTCAGCAAACTAAAACAATAGTAGATACAGATAACGATGGGATTAATAATAAATGTGAATTAGAAAATGGAACGAATTTACTATTGACAGATAGTGATGATGATAAAATATCAGATAATGGCGAAAAAATATTAGGTCTTGATCCTACAAAAAAGAATACTGATGGTACTCCTGATAATATGCGTATATTTAATCAGCATGTAGATTCTGATAATCCAGTATTGAATGAAATAAATGATGGCAACAGTAATTTTCAACTATCAATAAGTAGTCGTTGTAGCGGTTATATAAATGAATCTATTAATGTGTCAAAAAGTGTATTTTCAGATTATTTGCAAACTGATTCAGTTGTAGGAGACATAATAGATATAAATTATTCTGATAATTATAAGGTAGAAGAATTAAATTTATTATTCAACATTAATAATAAAAATATTAAAAATTATTGTGTTTTCAAGTATTTTAAAAATACAAAAACCTTGATACCAATTAAAACAATTTATGAAGGTAATACTATTTCCATCAGTGACTTTGAAACTGGAACATACTGTGTTATGGATATACAAAAATGGTGTAATAGTTCCAAATTACAATATACTAAAAACATAAATAATGTTTTTTCTTCAAGCAAACAGAAGATGCATATAATTTTCGCTGTTGATTTAAGTTTAGTTAGCAAAGATTATAATATACAAAATGCAATTCTTGATTTATCTAATCTAATATTCAAAAAGTTTGACAATGACATGAATGATGTAAGTATAGAGATATGTACTTTTTCATATACTCCTGTTCTTAGAACAGTTAATGCTACTTCTTCATATGGTGCATGGGAAGGGGATTTTAATTGTTTAAGTGATATTGAAGATTATTTTGAGTTTAGTCCTGATCAAGATAATTTTGGAACATATCGTAATTTTTCCTCTTCAATGATAACGCCGTTAGATTTGGCAAGGGTATCATATAATAGAGGTAAATATAATTATAATTATGTTCTTACGATGGCATCAAACAAATATGCTGATATTGATTTATATTCTGATACTACTCTTAAATCAATAAAAAATATTCCAAATATTCATGGTAGTTATCTTATCCCATCTGATACTTCCGAAAAAAACAAATCATACTTTGAGAGCATTGCGAATGAATATAACGGTAAAGTATTCTCAGAGTATAATGTGACGATTGATAATTCGGAGAATAATAGATTATATCAACAACAAATAATAGATCATATTAATAACACTTCAGGGGCAATTCCATCAAAAGAAGATTTCTATAATTTTATTAATAGTAATTATAATGCTGCGAACATAACTCCACAATGGAAAGATGCCGCACAGAAAAAAATACCTATTGATGAATTAAAAACACTAAACTTTCCAGATGCAGATAAAGATGGATCATATGATTATGAAGAAATAAACTGGACTGATATTACTTTTGATACAAAAGGAAAACCTGTGTTTCCAACTTATTATGTATATGCTGGTGAAGCTTATACCGGTAGCAATCAAAGTGAAGCTGGAGTAGCATGGTTTGAAGAATTTTGTTCAGAAAATAATATGAATCCAGGTGAAGCGCTTAATACCTATATATTACCTATTAACTCATATCCAGATAGATCTGATTCCGATAAAGATGGTAGAGATGATAGAGTAGATCCTGATCCTAAACAACATAATATTTTTTATAATAGAAATGCTGTAAGGCAGTATGCACAAAAATGGTCAAGCAGCCCAGTAAACCATGATAATTATGTTTATCTACAAGGTAATGTAACAGATTGCGCAAATTTTGTTTCTCAGTGTATATCTTCGGGTGGATACCAAATGACTGATGATTGGTATATGTATAAGTATTCAAATGAAAATTCAGAACTACTTAAATTTGTAAATCAAATAAAAAGCAAAAGCAGTAAAATTCCGGCATTGATTCAGGAAGATATACAGCAAAAATTGGTGGGAAAAATTATAGATCCATCAATTGTGTTTGTACCTGGATTACCAACAATAACAATAAAATACGATTACCCATGTAATACATATGATAATTATATATTTAGTAATCCATGGGGTTCTGCGGAATGGCAAATAAGATATGGAATAAGAAATTTTTATTCAAATTCAACTCCTATTATTATTAATCAAATAGTAGGAGAAACAGAAGATATTGCAATCGAAAATATTAAAAATATATCAAATTATGTAAAGAAAAATAATATTCAAGTAGGAGATGCGTTGTACATCGGTAACTATGAGGATAATTATGCAGGAGTTCATCATGCTATGATGATTACAAATATAACAGAAGATGGAAAGCTTTGCTTATCAGGTCATTCGTCAGAAAGGGATGATAAAATATTAGATGAAAAATGGTGGATGGAAGGTGGGTTTGGAGATTTGTCGATATTTAAAGTGAATGACGTAATTAAATAACAGGAGCGTAACATGAAAAAGAAAATTAAACCTATATCGATTATTATATCTATATGCGTTTTATTTTTTGTTGTTCTTTTATTAATAAAAATTTCTTTTATAGCATACGATAAATACAAAATATATCAACAATCTAAGTTGTATTATGGGTGCGTTGATGAGGAAATGAAGTCTACAATGATTTCAGACGCTGAGTATTTAGAAGTAAAAAATTTAAGAAAAATAAATGAAGATGATGAATATGAAACAGAATCAAAGTATATAGAAAATATAACAAAAAAATTAATAACTGTATCACATAATAGTGATGGGAAAATAAATAATGATATAAAAGTGTATTTTGAAGATATAAATATATTTTCTCGTTTAGATCATTATTATAAATATTTAGATAAAAACGAAATGGTGGTCATTCATACTGAAAAAAAAGCTCTTGTAGTTTGTGGGTATTGTCAAAAAGAAAGAATTTATTACAAAAAGATCAATGATAAGTGGGTAATAACAGATTTTTATATTCATATTTAAATTCAGTCTATTTACAGAATATGTTTGGATAAAATTAAATCGTATAACTTCTAAACTATTCTTGAATAATACATCTGCATAACCACGAGTCGTATTGGTTCAGATAAACTAACTGTGTAAATGAGTTTAATTATTAAAAATATAGTTAATACTCGTAATGCAGCCAAAAAAGGCAACGCTATAAGTGAGGAGTAACCTGAAGCATGCTGTGAGATAATACGGTGAAGAGTAAAAATATCATATAGCTCATATCAGACTGTATGATATTTTTAGTGTACAAGTCAATATATCTTTTTAGAACAATAGCAAGGCTATTTTATCAAATAAGCCTTGCTATTGTTCTATATTATTATCCATTATCTTTTTGTATGTGGACCAGAAAACTTATCACCATTTAAATGTATCATGTGATCTGGGGCTTCTGCAAGCCAAACCTCTGTTTCCCAAGCAATAGATGTAGCAAATTTTCTATATGTAGCCATATCTAAAAAAGCTGTAACATGAGTTGCCCCACAAAATCAAAGATCTCTGATGAGTTCACAAGCAATAAAAAGCCGATATAGAGAGCGTCTACATCGACTTTTTATATTTAAAATAAATCACTATGCGTACCTGTCCTTATCAATTTTAAAATTAATGTTTCTCGCACAATCTTGTAAACCAACAGCCAATCCGGCTGTATATGACATTCTCTCATGTCTTTATAATTTCTTGAATTAGTTAGAGCATGATCACGGTACACTTCTGGAAGAGGCTGCTCGTTACATAAAAGCAAAAGTAATTCTTCGAATTTTTTTGGATCACAACCTCTTTTGATTGCCAGCTTATAATCTTTTTTAAATTGTCCTGTAAACTCTGGCTTAATCATTTAGTGCCTCCATAAGTTGTGAAACACTATCAAAGGGGCCATATACATCTTCACCTTTTTCTGCTTCTTCCATAGCTGTATAGGTAATCGCATTGGGTTCATCCATCTTTACATCAAAAGGCAGTCCATGACATCTAAGTGCTTGTCTAAAAAAAATCCCTGTCGCTGTACTTAAATCCATACCAAGAGCATTAAAAAGAGCAGTTGCTTGTACTTTCAGATCTGGCTCCATTCTGATTGTTAAGTTTTCTTTACTTGTTCGTGCCATAGTAAACACTCCTTTCATATATAGCTTATATCATTATTATACTCAATATACATTCATTTTGCAAGTGAGATGCACTGAATATTATGTGAAATCTGCTTATATCTATTACTCTAAGATATTATTTATGTTTAAATTTCTTTTTTCTTAAATATACGCTGCCACCATTTCAGCTCCTGTTCTGCAGAATTATCTACCAGAGCTGTAGTCTGTATTGTAGCTGCGTGCAGTGCCTGAGCAGCTACAATAGCATCAGTAAGAGATTTACTGTTCTCTTGGGCGAAATGTAATGATTCAGTAAGTATTTTGTTCTGTTCCTGTATCATCTGTATTTGTTTATCCTTTTCAGTAAGTTGCCTAATCAGTTCATTAATCAACTGATTTGCAGCATTCTCATCTTTCTTCTCTTGCGTTTCTTGATTTTCTTCACTTTCCGATATTTCTTTTTCATCTTTCGCTAGTTTCTTACTTTCACTAATTTGGCTTTTTTCACTTTCGGAAGAAGATTTCGTTACTTTCGCGAGTTGTTCTTTTCCATAATATTTTAAAATTTCATTTTCAATATCAGATGTGATTTGATACGCAAGCTTATTATCAGCACCTTGCGGAGCTTTTGAAATATTATTTCTTTTACACCAAGCTCTTATGGATTGTTCAGATACACTGCATTTTTCAGCTAACTCTTTAGTTGTCATGCCTCAAACTCCTTTTTCCAATACCGAGTCTGTTTACAATTCGGTAGAACCGGTTACTGCTCATATTAAGCTTTCGCATTACAGATGTTGCTGTCTGTTCACCATTTCGCCAATTCTCGCATTCTATACGGAGAAGAACTTCATCATAAGGCTTAGGTATTCTGCCCTTATACACACCTCTCTTTTTCGCTTCTGCTATGCCTTCAGCTTGTCTTTGCAAAGTACATTCACGTTCAAACTCAGCCAGTCCAGCGAAAATAGTAAACATAAGTCGGCCCTGAGACATCATTTTTCCGTTGTATTCGTAAAACACCTTTGGAGTCTTCTTTATCATAGCGATAACATCATATCCAAGATTTCTGACTTTACATATCGAATCCGGTGAAGCAAACCAGCTGTCAAACAAAACATAGCTTGCCTTAATACATGCAGCTTTTGCTTGCTTGATAAGAGTAATCATAGCATCATTAGCCTTGCTTCTTGATAGATTTCTTCTTTTATGCGCATTGGTTCTCTTATCAATTCCTTCAGGAATATTCATTACTGTTTTATCATTTTCTGAAGATAAAAGAACACTGTTTACAGGCATAAATGTATTTCCGTCTGACCATCCAAGTGTAAGCATACGAAATCCGTAAATATATCTTCTTTTGGCATGATCAAATACTTTTGTGAGCAGTTCAACCTTTTTAGAACGGTTCCTTTCAAAAACCGAATCATCAATTATCAGGACATTTTCACGTTGTTCTGAAGTAAGAGGATCTATTGCTTCTTCAATAATTTTAGCAGATAATCTGGTTGTGAACTTAAGCCAGTTTATACGGGCTGAATTAAGAAAACGATAGACGGTATCCTTAGCAAATGGAACAGTATCTCTTTTCATATCCATGTAGATTGAACGATGCGCAAATACAAGCATAAAAAGATACTGAAATATCTCGATTATTGCAAATCCCTTGATTTTTACCGCATTGGATGATTTTAATGCAGATGAAACTTCAAATCTTTTCATAAAGCTTTTAATTCTTTCTGAAATCTGCTTGTTTTCTTCTGCTTTCTGTGTTATAATTTTTGACATAGTATGTAATCTCCTTTGTGATTTATTAATGTTTTGTTATCACTTACATTATAACATTTTTGGAGACTACATACTATATTTTTTTTTATCTATCTATTGAATTTTCAAGATGCACACGCAGTTTATTAACTGCGAAGTTTGAGTAATATAATTATGTGAATTTTTTTATTTCTTTTTATATGCCTTTTTTGAATTTTTTTATTTCTTTTTATATGCCTTTTTTGAATTTTTTTATTTCTTTTGTGATTAAAATAAAAAAAATATATTTAATTTTAATGTTATTAAACAACGTAAATATGCGGTTTTCTCCTTTATTTATTATATAAACTTTTATTATCTTTTATCTATATAGTATACTCCGACAAATCGGGCGGTTTACTCCGACAAATCGGGCGGTTTGCTCCGACAAATCGGGCGGTTTGCTCCGACAAATCGGGCGGTTTGTTTAAAATGTTGAAATCCAAATTTTAGTGTGTTGAAATTTGGAACCGACAACTTTGGCGGTAAGACCGACGAAGTATTGACTTTGTCGGTTTAGTGTGATATACTACTTTTAGGAGCAAAGCTTTAGTTGATAAAAACATTGACAAATGTGTTTAGGTGTGATTAAATATACTCAAAGGAGTTGATAATCACATGAAGCATATTACGAATTATAAGCCTAAAGATTTTGCAGAATTAC
>JAGPKI010000159.1 GCA_018054005.1 Caldisericia bacterium | reverse complement strand
TTATGAAGCATGGTATTTATGAAGCATGGTATTATAGCACATGTTCACAAGAATCTCCTCTTTATCTATATGCTTAATTTTATGGTTTGATTTGTCTTAGTTCTACTATAAATTATTATTTAAAATTTTAAAAATTGTAATTAAAAATAAAAAATGTTATTATAATTAATTCATATAAAAAACTGGGAATTAACTTATATTATTATATTGTATGGGCGGGTGGCTCAGTGGTAGAGCACTTCCCTCACACGGAAGGGGTCACAGGTTCGAACCCTGTTCCGCCCAGAGATTTTGCCGACGTAGCTCAGTTGGTAGAGCAGCTGATTCGTAATCAGCAGGCCATCAGTTCGACTCTGATCGTCGGCTTAAAAATAACCCATATAGGGGGTGGAGAGAAATGGTGGAAGGTCAGTTCTTTGGAGAATACGAAGTTGTCGAGGAAATTGGAAGAGGCGGTATGTCAATTATTTATAAAGCGAAACATCCGAATCTTCCTAAATTTGTTGCTATAAAAGTTCTCTCAAAATATTATTCTGAAGATCCAGCTTTTTTAGAAAGATTTAAAAAAGAAGCGAAAATACTTTCATCTTTCCGTCACCAAAATATAGTTTATATAATAGATTTTAAAAAAGAAGATAATATTTATTTCATAGTTATGGATTATATTGATGGTTATACAGTTAAACAATTAATTGATAGCTCAGGTCCATTATCTATAAAAATAGCTACTAATGTTGTTAAAAGTGTCCTTAATGCTTTATACTATGCTCATAGAAAGGGTGTAATCCATAGAGACTTAAAATGTTCAAATATCATGATTGATGAGAGTGGAAAAGTACTCGTTACAGATTTTGGACTTGCAAAAGAGATAAATATTGATCTTACGCAAGAGCCTTCTGCTCAAATTACAGGCACAATTGAATATATGGCACCAGAGCAATTTGATCCAAAATTAGGCTCAGTTACAGAAAGAACTGATATATATTCTCTTGGTGTTTCGTTTTATGAAATGGTCACAGGAAAGCCCCCTTTTTCTGGTGATTCCCTTGTAAATGTAGCTTTCAAGCACTTATCATCTTTGCCAGAATCTCCTCGCTCTCTTATTCCAACCCTTTTACCAAAGGCTGAAAGTATAATCCTTAAGATGCTTGAAAAGGATCCAAAAAAGCGATATCAATCTGCCGAAGAAGCACTAACAGATATAATTGAGCTTGAAGATATTTTAAAGTATTATAAAGAGCCTAAAGAAGAGGCTTCTGACTCTTATTTTGAAATTGTTGAAAGATCCACTTCTAAAAATGAAGAAAGTAAGGTTGAACCTTCTGAAGTAAAAGAAGATCCTTTAATTGGCAAGGTTGTTGGGGGTAGATACCGAATTGATAAACTTTTAATTAAGAGAGTTTTCAGTAAGCTTTATTTTGGCACAGATTTAAATTCAAATAGTTACGTAACAATTCAGGTACCAAATGATTCAAGACCAACCTTTAAAACAAGAATTGAGAGTGAAGTAAAAGCTTTAAAAGGAATAGATAACCCTTTATTTATAAAATTTATTGACATTATTTTGGAAGATGATTTATGTTTTGTTATAAGGGAATATATAGAAGGAGATTCAGTAAGGAATCTATTAAGAAAAAGAAAGCCATCAATAGAAGAGAGTATTAAAATAATTTTGGATGTTTTAGAAGGCATACAGTTTCTTCATGAAAACAATATAATTCATAGAGATATAAACTCTGATACAATTATTGTAACACCCGAAGGAAGAGCAAAAATAATGTTTTTGGGTTTAACGAGAGTAGAAGATGCCTCTTCTGTATCAAGTGGAGAATTTTTAGGCGTCGTGCAATATACAGCACCTGAACAAATTACAGAGTCTCGCTCTGATGTACGGAGTGAGATTTATTCTATAGGTATTTTATTATTTGAACTTTTAACTGGCTCTCCACCATTTGATTCTCCTCTTCCAGTTGAAGTTATGGATATGCAGCTTAAACAAAATCCAAGGTTTCCAGAAAGTTCACAAGCAGAAATACCATTGGGCTTGCAAAGGATTGTACTTAAAGCTTTAGCAAAATCCCCCGAACAAAGATTCCAAACACCAAAAGAAATGATTGATGAGCTAAATAAATTTTTACTATCTTACACCGGGAAGAAAGAAGAAACCGAAGAAAGTGAATTTCAAGATGCCTCCTCGATTATTTTTGAAGATTTGAAGAAGACATCAAAAGCAAGCGGAAAAAGAATTTCTTTTTCACTAAAGAAAAAAAAGGATATGCCTAAATTAGAAAAAACTGATATTTCTAAAAGCATAGATGTAGGTTTAAAGGAGAGGAAAACTAAAATTTCTCCTCCTAAGTTAAAACCAATAGCTTCAAAAAAAACAGCCGAGAAAAAAACTTTTAAATATTCAAAACCTATCTTTTATGTAGTTGTCTGTTTAGTGCTTATTGTTACTCTTTATTTTGGCTTTATTAAAGATAATTTATTGGTAAGTAAAAATGTATCTCAAACAAATATTTCACCACCTCCAAATCGTATAGAATTAAGTAGCTTTATGCCTTATGAGTTTTCTCTACCAATAAAAGGGAAAGCGAATATTACAAAAGTAGAAATTGTAGGTTTACCGGAAGATTTGATTGGAGAAGCAAGTTTATCTGATAATCACATAAAAGTAGAACTTTATTCCTTGTCAGGTCAAAGAGTATTACCATTCAATTTTAGCGTTATAGCGTATAATAAAGATAATAGTGAATCTGCAAAGTTAAACCTATCAGGGGTTGTATTAAACAAAAATGCAAAAGTATTGAGTTTTTCACTTTCTGATACTAATTTTGAGCTTGTTTCAGAAAATGGAGTTGAAATTAAAAAATTTGAGACTAAACCTTTAATGTATAATTTCAACATTTATTTACCATTAAGGGATATTGTTACTATATTTGATGGAAAGCTTGAATATGATTATAAAGAAGAGGTTATAACCACTAAATTTAAAGACAGTGTATTTAAGTTCTATTTATTTAAACCCCAATATTATGTCAATGATAAACTTATTCTTGATGGTAACCCTATAATTGAAATTGATGATAAAGCTTATGTCTCATTAATATTTGTTAGCTATAATCTTAAT
>JAGPKI010000158.1 GCA_018054005.1 Caldisericia bacterium | reverse complement strand
ACATTAGCTTTAGAGATAAAAAGTGGATATGGTCTGAATTTAGAAGATGAAGTAAAAATATTATCTGTAATAGCAAAACTCAAAGAAGAGTTCGATATACCGATTAAATCCACACTTCTTGCAGCACATGCACTACCACAGGAATTTGCTGGCAATAAAAATGCTTATATAGATTTTATATGCGAAGTTATTATTCCTAATGTAGCTAAAAGAGGAATAGCAGATTTTAATGATGCTTTCTGCGAAAAAGATGTATTCGATGTTGAGGACTGCAGAAAAATTCTTCAAACTGGACTACAGTATGGATTAAAACCAAAACTACATACTGACGAGTTCTATTCACTTGGCGGTATTAGCCTTGGAAGGGAGCTAAATGCAATCTCTTTAGACCATCTTGTTAATTCTAAAATTGATGAACTTAAAAAACTATCGGAATCAGAAACTATTGCTGTAATTTTGCCTGGTACTTATTTTGGTCTTAGAGAATGCAGAACAAATTATGCAAGAGAAATTATTGATAGCAATATTCCATTGGCTATCGGAACAGACTTTAATCCTGGCACATGTATGTGCTACTCAATGCAGACTATGATTGAGTTATCTGTATTAAAGCTTGATCTTTTAGTTGAAGAGGCTATTAATGCTGCAACTGTTAATGCCGCATTTGCTCTCTGTTTACAGGATGAAGCAGGTTCCTTAGAAGAAAATAAAAGAGGAAATTTTATTTTTTTAGATATTAAAAATTATAAAGAAATTCCTTATATTTGGGGAACTAATAAGGTATATAAAGTAGTTATTAATGGTAAAGAGGTTAATTTATTTAGTTGACTTATGGAATTAAATGTTTATAAATTTTTTTAATAATTAAAATATGAGGTGGTTTAATGCGAGGGAGTTTTAAGAAATTATCAAGTTTGTTTTTATGTTTTATATTGATTTCAGGGATTTTAACTTTTATACCTAAACCTGCATCTGCAATAAAAAATGTATGGGTAGAAGTATTACCAAGAAAAGTTAATACAATAGCTACTTATAAAATTCACTTCACCATTGAAAAAGTATTGCATGTTCATGAGTGGATTAAGCTAATGTGGCCACCGGATACGAAACTACCAGAATTACCAGAAGACCCCCATGATAGAAATGAGAGACTAAAACAGATAATTGAGTCAATGAGCATTGGTCTTTCTCCTTGTTCTTCCTGTCAGGGATTGCCAATTTTAGATTATGATGAAATATCACTTAAATTTAACACTCATATTGAGTTGGACCCGAGTAAAGAAGGTTATTCTGATATTGTTATAACAGTTCCAGATCGAGTTGGTATAATTAATCCATCGAAAGAGGGTAAATATCAATTTAAAATTGCAACACAAGCTGAACCGACATTTGTTGCCTCTGCTCCATATGAAATAGTTGAAAGTAGAATTGGCGTACCGGAAGGTATACCTGAAGTAACAGTTGTTCCTCCTACGTATAAAGTGAATGCAGCATATAAAATTACTTTTAATGTTGGAAGAGGCGGATGGTTGCCTCCTGGTGAGGGAAGAATAAGAATAAAATTTCCAAATGAAACGGTTCTTTCTAAAAAGACCGGAGAGATACCAGTTGAAGCAATTACAATAAATGGTGTGCATCCAACAGATCGACCAACCGTTGGGCAAAATACAATTACTATTTTGACACCTGTAGAAATTCTTGATAGCGGTAAAGTTGAAGTATATCTTTCTGAAAGAGCTGGTATAATAAATCCAGGAAAACCTGGTGATTATAAATTGGAGGTTTCCACTATGCCAGCAGATCCAGATTGGGTTAGTTCTAAGCCGTATGTTATTGAAAAAGGTGGGGCATTATTGAGCGTTAATCCTCCAAAAGTTAATAAACCAGCAGAGTTTACATTTGCATTTATTTTAGAGGAGGGAGCATCTATATCAAAAGGTGATAGAATCATAGTTAAATTTCCTGAAGGAACAACTTTACCGCAAAGATTCGATTCTTCAAATGTATTAATTAATAATGAACCCGTTTCTAATGTAAGTGTAAGTGGTTATGAAGTTTCAGTTTACTCTACTATTAATATTAATACAGGTGAAACTATAGAGGTTAAATTTTTGAAAGAAGCTGGAATTATAACTCCCAAGACTCCTGGAGAAATAAAACTTGGTTATAAGCTTCAAGGTTTCTCTGATTTTTATTATACCCTAGCGGTAAGTTTAAAAGAGTCTAAATTAGAGATCAGTGAAGTAATGGTTGAGCCGAAAAATGCTAAGTCTGCAGCTACATATTCGATTAAATTCATTCTTGGAGATAATGGAGCTTTAAAAGTCGATGATTTCATTGGAGTTGTGTTTCCTGAAGGCGTTACTATACCAAGTGAAATTAATCCAGATACAATAAAAGTAAATGATACATCTGCTTCAAAGGTATCTTCTTCTGAAAATACTTTAAAGATTTATGTATCTACTCCAATTCCAGCAGGAAGTGAGGTTAATGTTATTATTGATAAAGAGGCAGGCATAAAGAATCCTTTAGAGAAGGGTTCTGAATATATCTTGTCTATTTTTACGACCACTGAACCAACGCCTGTTAACTCAGAACCTTTTAATATTGTTCCTCCCCTTCCCGAAACTACTGTCAGTATAACTGGTGGAAAGTTAGGTAGAGATAATTGGTATATAGAGCCTCCCATTGTTGGATTTACCTGTTCCAACCCAGAAGCAGTTATATATGTTTACTGGGATGATAAAATTAATCAAACTATAATTTATGATGGTTCACCTAAACCATTAGATTTAGGACAATATGAATCTGTTTTACATTACTATGCAGAAGATCCATTTGGTAAAGAGGAACCAAAAGAAGTGTTAGTTAAAGTAGATAATGTCCCTCCTGAAATTGTTATAGAATCTCCAAGCGAAGCGCGCATTATGACTAAAGAAACACCATTCAAAATAATTGGTCGAACAACCCAGATAAAGACAGTAAAATATGGAGTTGATGTTTTGGAGTATGATAAAATTGTCTATATCAACCAAACAAAAGTCCCTGTCTCAGATACTGATGGTTCATTCTCTTATGATTTATCATTAACTGAAGGAGAGAATAAAGTATTAATAAGAGCAGAAGATATTGCAGGTAATTATGTAGAAA
>JAGPKI010000029.1:6991-14322 GCA_018054005.1 Caldisericia bacterium | reverse complement strand
GATTTATGTAAGTTTTAACTTTCTGAATTTTATCACAAACATCCATCCCTTCTACTACTCTACCAAAACCTGTATGTTTGCCATTAAGCCCTGGTGTACCGTCTTTAGCTGTTATAATAAAGAATTGTGAACCGTTTGTATTTGGTCCTGCATTAGCCATAGCAACAACACCTCTTTCAAGTTTAATTGAAGGAAGAGAATAATCAAACTTATACCCTTGTTGTTCAAGAGGAGCAATTTCAGTATCGGATAATCCTAAAGCTTTTGGATTTATTTCATCTTTAAATGTATAACCAACGGAATCTTCCTGCTCCTGGCCCTGTTTATAACCACCAGTTTGAATCATAAAGTCATCTATTACTCTATGGAAAATTTTACCATCGTAAAAGCCATCTTTAACAAGTCTTCTAAAATTATTCACAGTAAAAGGAGCTGCTTCTGGATAAAGCTCTATCTTTATCTTTCCCATAGTAGTCTCCAAGACTACCAACTCATTCTTTATTTCTTCGATTTCTTCTTTTGTAGGCTTAGTAACATTTGGTGGTGCACCTTCATATTCCTTTGCAACTTTATCTTTACTGATATTGTAGCAGGATATACCAAATATTACTAAAGCAATCAAAACAAGTGAGGATGTTATAATTGTTATCTGTTTTCTTTTTTCTGCTTTTTTTTCTTTTTCTTTTTCTTCTTTCTTTTTTAGCTCTTGTGGAGTTAATTTCTTCTTCCCTGTATGAATTTCAAATTTTTCGCGCTCTTTTCTATTCATATTTTAATTAATGCCCCCTTTCAAGCACTATTACGCAATTTTTTACTATTAATTCATTTATCATTTTTACATTAATAAATGGATAAAGAAAATCCTTCAAAGGAATATATTTAAAATATTTTACTTTTAAATCAATAGATTTAATTATTTCTTTACATTTTTTTATAGTCATCTGATTAATATAGCCAATTTCAAGTGAACCATTTTTATCTCCTGTTATTTTAAGTTTTCTTCTTCTTTCTCCATCTTCTTTGTAAAATGATAATGTCCAGTATGCTTTAGCTAATGCACTATTATCAAAAAATAAATGCACCCATGGAATAGGAATTAAATCATTTACATGTGCTCCATAAGGATGATAATAAGGTGGGAAGCTAATTAATATATAACCTCCCACCTTTAGTACTCTTTTTGCTTCATTAAGGACTTTTATAGGATTATTTAAGTGTTCAAAAGTATCAAATAGAATTATGGAATCAAATTCGCTATCCTTAAAAGGAAGGTTCTCTGCATTACAAACAAAAAAATTCATCCCTTCAATATTTAATGACTTTCCAAATTCCTTTGCTTTACTTATAAAATCCTCTGATAAATCTACCCCATAAATCTGCTTTGGCTCATAGTATTTAGCTATATAAGCAGTTTTACCTCCACCACCACAACCTATATCGAGAACCTTTTTCCCTTTAAATAATCTATTAAGATCAAAGAAGGTAGAAAAGTAGGAAAGCGTTACTTTAGCTTTTCTATATTCCCATTCTTCAAATGACTCAATACCTTTTATTTCACGCTCGAAAGGATGCTCTATATTCTTAAAGTGCAGTCCTGCTGAGACTAAAATATTAGGGTTTATAAATTTCATCAAATACTTTTTTTATGTCTGGATTAAGATCTGGAAACTTATTAAGCCACTCCACTCTTTCTTTTAGGAGTTTTTTATTCAAATCTAAAATTTCACTTTCACTATAAAATTTCTTTAAATCAAACCTTGAATAGTCAATTCCTTCTATATTTGAAGGAACTAAATAACCCCAGAAAGGATCTTTTGTCCAACTCATTTTATCTTTTGCAATTTGCTTAATTATTTCAGTTGAATCTTTAACTGTGATTTTTTCTCCAGTTGCTCCACCAATATGACCTGTATTCATTACAAAGCATTGTAAATTAGGTAGCCCTTTTATTATATCGTAAAAAATGTTTCCCTCTTCTGCTTCTGAACCAACAATAAATGGATTAGTCCCAACAACTCTTTTTGATTTTCCTGCTTGAGTTGGGTCTCCTGCTGATGTTTCGATAGACTCTCCTAAAACAAAGAAAGCAGCAGCTTGCAAAGGAGTTAGCTTTGCAATAGGAGGGACAACATCATCCCTTCTTGTTATAAAAACAAGAATGGATAAATTTGGCAAGTCAATTTTGTCATCTGTAGAATCCATATCCCCTCTAAAAACTACAGCTCTACCATTTGAACTATATTCAAAATTATCAAGGTCTATTGTACCATCTTCTGCTACATAAACATTTTCAAGGATAGCTCTTTTAGACATTAAAGCCTTATAAAGAACTTTTTGGTTAACAGGCTCTAAGCCCTCCGTCTTAATGTAGAAATTGCATTCAGTACCGATGCAGGAACCATCTCTTCCTAATAAAACTATGTCATCCTGCCTGATTGTAACTCCTTCAGGGCTTTTTAAATCATGGTCATGACAGGTTAATGTAGTTTTACCTGTCCCACTTAAACCAAAAAATATTACTCCTTTTTCTCTTAAAATATTATCATTATCAAACACTTTTATTATTTTGCTTCCTGCATGGAGTCCGAGTCTTCCTTTTTTAATTTTGGCAAAATACATACACATTCTTAAAAAAGCTTTCTTAATTTCTCCAGTGTAGTCAGTCCCTAAGACATAAGTTTTTAGGTTCTTTGCGTCAACCAATACCTTTCTCTCAGGCCATTCTGGAACATCTATAACAACCATATCTGGCTCGGACTTAAAGGGATCAAAAAGAAGAGAACCCCACATATAAGCAATTCTTGCATATGGTTTAGTTACATAGAATCTGCAAGCAAGTCTATAGTCCGGGTTCATACACATTGTTCTCTCAAGCATAATTACATCTTTGTCTTTGAGATAATTATTAACATTATCTATAATTTCTTGCTGGATTTGTGTAGGTTTATCATAAATTATTTCAGTAAATTTAGCACTTCTCGACCTAATTCTTGTGATGTAGCTGGCACTACCGTAAATAGTGGTTCTTTCCTCCCCTTTAGCCATTTGACGTAATTCTTCTAAAGATGGATTTTCAATCAAGTTCATACAACCTTACTCCTTTTATTATATTTTTTCATTAATTCCACTAAACTAACAATTCTTTTTTTAAACTTCAAATAATAATAATCCAATATCATTTTATCTAAATTTTCATAATTTTCGAGAGATAGCTTTTGAGTAAGATAAGCATCGCTCAGATCAAGACAAATAACATTCTTAAGGAAAGAAGTTTCTTGTTCTCCCAATCTTGTGATAAAAGAACCTGTAAATTTGGAGCAGGATTCACACAAAGCTCCTCCATCCTCGAGAGATAAATAGAACTCCTTAATATTATCATTTATACTTTTTCCACACCTTACGCATTTATTAATTTCAAGCCTATAACCCTGCACATCGAGAAATTTCAATGCAAAAATATACCCTGCTAAAATTGGAGCGATTTCTTTATCATCCAAAATATAAATAGATGATAGAGTGAGATAATATGTATTTTTAGAAGGTGATAGAGGAAGCAATAAAGAGTCGAGAATATCAGATATATAACTAAACACGAGGGACCTTTGAAAGCTCGAAATAATATTATTAAAAATCTGAGAACCTTTAACTTCAGTCAAAGTAAAAAAGTCTTTTATCTGATAAAGCTGAATATAGGATACGTTGGGTGGTTCTGTAGAGCTACCCCACTTATTTAATGGAACTCTTGAACCTTTACAGAGAGACAGAATTTTACCATAATCTTCAGTTATATATGTTAAAAGTTTGTCTCTTTCTTTATACCTTTTACTTTTTATGAGAATTGCCTGAGTCTTAATTAATGACATTTACTTTTCGCAATAATACTATTGGTGTTTGTTGGTCTCCGTTACCTTGAGGGTTATCAGATAAAGCCTCTTCAATTTCTCGAGCTTTGCTTTTATCGCTGGTACCAACAACCCATGCTATACCGAGGTCATTGGCATCAACAATTGCTGCATCACACGAAGTCATTTCTTTGATTTTTAAGGAAGTTTTATAGGAATCCTTGGGCCCCAATATTACATAATAGTCATAAGGAGGTATGGCACCTGGCATATCATCAATTAAAGCAGATTGTGGACCAGCCAACCTATAGAATAGACCATTTTTACGAAATAACTTTCCAAGAACTCCTCCAAAAAGTGCTGAAAAGATAATTCTCGCTAATCCTGCTTCGTTTATAGCTATCTGCATTGCAAGGGGGTTGCAAAGGGGGGCATTTCCTCCAAAAGGATAATTATCTTTTTTGACGAAAAAAGAAAGAAGTTTGGCTAAAGGTGATGCATAAATAACATCAACACTTTTAGCTCTTCCTTCTGCTAAAGCAGTTACTGCTGAAGCAAGAGTAATTATGTCACCCTCTCTTCTAATACCTTTAGTGAGCTTGTCTGCTATCTCGCAGATATCATCCCCTATTTTAATAATTGGAGTTTTAATAGGAATCCTCTCGTAGCCATTTTTAATTCTTTTAAAATCCGTTAAATCATATTCTTCACCAGTTAGTTCTGAAAGCATCTTCCTTATTTTTGTGCTTTTTGAGTATTTTTCACCCATTTTTAATACTGAGATTGCCTTTTCTCTGTTGCCAAGCTCTAAAAGAGCTTTAGCATAATTCACAAAATCAGTATCATGGAAATTAGATGGCTTAAAGGATATAAACCATTCATAATATTTAATAGCTTTATTATAGTCCTCTTTATCAAAATAGATTTTTGAGAGTCTCTTTAATAAATATCTTAAAGGAGAAAGAGTATCATTGCTTAAGCTATCTCCTCCTAACTCTATACATTTTTCATACCAAAAAATTGCACTATCCGTATCATATAGCTCAAAATAATATATATCACCAATGAACAAATAATACCAATAATAGTGAATATCTAATTTTAACCCTTCTTTGAATGCGGATATAGCTTTATGAAAATCTTTTTTCCTAATAGCCTCTTCTACTCTATTTCTTAAATATATCCTTTTTTTAATTGATAACATTTATAAGTTACTCCCATTCAATAGTTGCAGGAGGTTTTGAAGTAATATCATATACAACTCTATTTACCCCTTTAACCTCATTTGTTATGCGGTTGCTGACTACTTCAAGAAATTCATTACTTGCTTTATACCATATAGCAGTCATACCATCGGTAGATTCAACCATTCTTAAAGCAATTACATAACTATAAGTTCTTCTATCTCCCATAACTCCAACACTTCTAATAGGTAATAGCACTGCAAAGCCTTGCCATACTTTATTATCTTTATCAAATTTTGCAATTTCTTCTCTTAAAATTTTGTCAGCATGACGTAAAATTGAGAGTCTTTCTTCTGTTATTTCGCCAATTATACGGACTGCAAGTCCTGGTCCAGGAAAGGGTTGCCTATATAATAATTTGTTTTCTATGCCTAATTCCTTACCTATAATCCTAACCTCATCTTTAAATAGATATTTTAGTGGTTCAATAAGTTTAAGATTTAAATTGGCTGGTAATCCCCCAACATTATGATGGCTTTTAATTTTGTCTGCAATCCCTGAAACACCTCCTGAACTTTCAATGGAGTCGGGATAAAGTGTTCCCTGTACAAGTCTTGTCGCATTAAAAGCTTTTGCTTCCTCAGAAAATACATCTATGAAGAGCTTTCCTATAATTTTTCGCTTTTCTTCTGGGTCTGATATACCTTTTAAAGCACTCAGAAAAAGATCCTTTCTATCCAATATTGTTAAATTCAACCCTAAATTTTTAAGAGCTTCAGTAACTTCTTCTTTTTCAAAAGTTCTTAAAAGCCCATGGTCAACAAATATGCATTTTAAATTATTCCCGATTGCTTTATGGACTAATAAGGCTGAGACAGTTGAATCAACTCCTCCACTTATACCACATATTACTTTTTCATTACCAATCTCTTTTTTTAGGTTTGCAACTTCTTCATCAACAAAACTTTTAAGGTTCCAATCTTTTTTTGCATTCGCAATACTGAAAAGAAAGTTTTCTAATACTTTCATTCCACAAACTGAGTGGTGAACTTCAGGGTGAAATTGTATACCATATCTTTTAAGTTCTGCTGATTCGATAGCAGCTATTTTAACAGAAGAGGTTTCAGCAGTTAATTCAAAATCTTTAGGTACTTTTGATACATAATCCCCATGACTCATCCATACTGTTACATTGTCAGGTACACCAGCGAAAAGCTTGGAAGTTTTTTTGAGTATTTGAAGGTTTGCTTTGCCAAATTCTGCCTTACCGGCTAAAACTTCTCCTCCATAGTGTTTTGCAATGAGCTGCATACCATAACATATACCTAATATTGGAATATTTATATCCCATAATTCAGTAGGCATATCAGGATGATTTTCTTCGAGAACTGACTTAGGACTCCCAGAGAGAATTAAAGCATCGCAATCTTTAAGTTCATCCTTTTTGACAAAGTATGGGTATATCTTAGAAAAAACTGATAATTCCCTTATCCTTCTTGCAATTAACTGCGTATACTGTGAACCAAAGTCAATTATTCCAATCATATCAAAGATATTATAATATATATTAAAGATTTTGGGGATATGTTCTTAAAGTTTGTCAAAAATGTAATTTATGAATGCTTCTTAAAGGTCATTTTAGGATTTAATTATTATAGGAATCCGTTAGGTAATTTGTTATTCTCAAATTTCTCTATCGAGAAGCTATCATGTTTTTCATTATTAATTTCAAGAAATTTTTCTTTATTAAAATTAAAAGAAAGAAATACTTCCTGGATCCACGCAATCGCTCTGAATGACAAAGAGGAGTGTGCGAAATGACAACACTTATTATGTCATCCTCGACCTGATCGAGGATCCACGTTTCTTTTTATTACTGGATTCCCATGTAAATGGGAATGTAAAAATACTTCCTGGATCCCCGCAATCGACCTGAATGACAAGAAAAATCGCTAGGAATGACAGAAATAGGTCGCGGGAATGACAGAGAGAGAGTGTGCGAAATGACAACACTTATGTCATCCTCGAAGGCAGACCCACTGTCATTCCCGAAATCTTTTATCGGGAATCCATAGTAACTGTCATCCTCGAAAGCACACCCATTGTCATCCCCAACTTGATTGGGGATCCAGACTCTTTTCCTTTTGTTTGAAAAAGAAATACTTCTTGGATTCCCGCAATCGCTCTGAATGACAAATAGGTCGCGGGAATGACAGAGGGGAGAGTGTGCGAAATGAGAAAGATGGTAGTCTGTTTCAAGTGCAGAATTACAAGAAGAGGTGCATGTGTATGTAAAGAGAGGAAA
>JAGPKI010000029.1:0-6891 GCA_018054005.1 Caldisericia bacterium | reverse complement strand
AATCGCTCTGAATGACAAATAGGTCGCGGGAATGACAGAGGGGAGAGTGTGCGAAATGAGAAAGATGGTAGTCTGTTTCAAGTGCAGAATTACAAGAAGAGGTGCATGTGTATGTAAAGAGAGGAAATCCTTTGGTCGCTTAAGATGACGCTACTACAGGATAACGGCTAGGTTTGAAGATTCTTACTAAGCAAAATAAAGATTTGCTAATTCAGGCTGACTGAGGGATGTTATGTCTGTTTCTACTATGTATTAACAAAATGATATAATGCTTACTGATATTATATTCAGATCTACAGGGCAATAGAGAGACAATCAATTTTAGAAATGAGTAGAAAAATACAATAAATAAATAAAAGAAAAAGTTATTTCTTCTATTGATGAATAAAAATTATATGCGATAATATTAAGTTAAATCTTCAAAAGACAAATATATTTATATAAAAGCTCCATAAATTTGGAGGAATATATTAGGAGGCTTAATATGAAGGGGTCACTTAAAAAAGTAATTCTATCTATTTTTGTTATTCTGTTTATCCTCACAACTTCACCAATACAATCTTACGATGGAAATAATTCTTTTAATAGAGATATGCCCTTAGAGGAATTAGTTATAAACACTAAAACTAAATCAGACCAAATTATTTCTGTGCCATTATATTTTAGCGATAGAAATATAACTTTTGACAGGAGTAATGCTGGGTTGGAGATAAAGTTAATCGGGTGTAAAAATATGAATGTGCCTGACCTTCCAGCATTTCCATATTTTGAAAAAGAAATTGAGTTTCCATCTAATGAGCAATTAATATACATTAAAGTTAAAGAAGTAAATACTTCCAAAATCGAGCTTCCTAAAAATATTCCTCTTAAATTAGCTCCTAAACCAATACCAATTTCAGCACACGAGCCAAACAATAGTCTCTCAAGCATTCAAGATTTCCAAACAAAAGAGTATAAAAATCTAAATCCTTATTTATATGGTAGTGAAAGGATGAAACTCTATTCAGACATTGATAATAGAAATAAATTCAACAATAGTAGTGAATACAATACAGATTTATTAACGGGTAATAATACAAATAGTTATTATAACTACCTTAACAAATATGAAGGTAAATTTAACCAAAATATCCCAGAAATATTTCCAGACTATAATTTTGATTATGTTATTACTTCTCACAAAGACGGAAAAAAGTTATCCCTCTTTGTTAATCCTATTTATTATATAAGAGGAGAATTAATCTTAGCCAAATATATTTGTCTAGAGATTGGTTTATCAAAGGATGAGTTATATACTTCATCTAATGGAGAGGAAAACAAAAACCTAAGCGTCATATTAACCCCTGATGAATTCTTTAATGAAGCCAATAAACTTAAAAACATTCAAGAATCTTATAGTTATAAAGTTTCAATCGTAAAACTTTCTTCTGTTTTATCATATAAGGAAGCAGAAATTCCAGATTTAAAACCAATTATAGGTTATAAAGATGCTTCAGAAGAAGAAAAAGCAATTCTTAAAAATTATAATTATTCGTTATCGAGGAAGATCATAACTTACCTTAAAGAACTTCTTAAAGATGGGAAAATAAACTATTTAACAATTTTAGGAGATGGAAGCAAAGTTCCACCTTCTTATTATGTGCTCTCTTCTGATAATTTCAGTGATTACGATAAGTGGGTTCCTACTGACATTTTTTATTTTGCTCCTGATGCAAAGAACAAAGAATACCCCATTAAAATATCAGTCGGAAGACTGCCTGTTAGAGATAAAGAAGAGGCAAAAATAGTCGTAGATAAAATTGACAGATACAGAAAGTCTCTATCAGACTCCTGGTTTAAAAACATTGCTCTAATGGGAGGTGACCCATTTGGTGGGGACTATATGGGCGAACTTTTTCTTGCTGACCTCATCAACAAAGATTATTTTGAAGGTTTAAACGTAAAAAAATATTTTAAAACTTCAGGTAAATTTGGAAAAGATGACCTTCTTTACTGTTTAGAGAATGAATCATTTGGATTTATTGATGGTCATGGACATGGTGGAGGTGATACTTATTATCTTGAGCCAGGAACATTTAATTCAAAGGAGGCTCTTTCCGTAAAAAAGAAAGATGAACTTCCAATTTTCTTAAGTGTAGCCTGTGGAAATGGTGCTTACGATACCATGGTTTTAGATACGGATTTTTCTACTAATAAATATTTAAAATATCCAACATCATTCTCTGAATCATTAGTTTTGGGAGAAGGCGGAGCGATAGCTTATGTAGGTGGAGCAAGAATTAACTACTCCGGCTGGAGCCTAAATTATAAAAATGGCGTGCCTATATTAAAAGAAAAATATTATATGGATGTAATATTTGATTATTTTTTTAAACATTATCATGAAAAGACCGAAACTCTTGGTGATATTGTTAAATTGACACTTTCAACTTACGCTGATGAAGAGATGGGTTATATAAATTACGCTGATGTAAAAACTTTTTTTGGTTTCACCCTTCTCGGTGACCCGACAATTAATCTCCCTCTCTTTAGTGGTGATTTTAAGAGTAAAGTTCCTGAAATATCTTTTGATAAAGAATATAGATTTAGTCCATCAAATTTACCACTCTTTCCTATAGATGATGGAGTTCAAATCCTTTCCTCCACAAATTCACCAATTCTAAACTACGTTCTCTCTGATTACTTAAATGCTGACTCTCCAGTTTTAGAAGAAGGAACATTTGGAAAAGGATCAAAAGAAATATTTTCATATAATTTCAATAATCTAATCAAATCGGTATTAACTATTCGAGTCGAGACAAAAGATTTTAAAGAGATGAGGATAGTTTTCTATGGTAGATATTGGCATGACCTTGTTGTTGTTGAGGATTATGACTTATTAAGGCTTTCTAAAGGAGAAAATAAAGATTATGTAGCAATTATTAGAAATGACGGAATTTATGATGAAGAAAATATTACATTGACAGTTAAAAATAACAGTAAAGAAATGAAAAAGCTCACATATAATAAGTTGCCTTACTTTCAATCTCGATATGTTCAATATAATTATTTAGCAAATGAAGTGGGGTCTGGAAACATAGAAATTTCTGCTCCAAGCTTAAAGGACGAGAAAATAACCTCTGATAATATTCTTTCTAAAAAAATCAGTGTTGTAGAAGAAAATATAATAAGAGTTGGGGTATTAGCTCAGTCAAGTTTATTATCATGGTCAGATGTAAGTAATGTTTTAAATATTTTAGAGCTAAATAAAAGATTTAATAGTTCATCTTTACCAATTGAAATCTTCCCTATTACTTTTGGAAGAGAGTCCTTTACTAACACAACATTTCTAAAAAGGCTTAATATCGATATACTCATTCTTTATACTAATGATTTTTTTGACTTTTTACTAAACCAATATTTAAGCGAAATTAATGAATTTATTAGAAATGGTGGAGTAGTCCTTGGAATATTGAGTCTTGGGGAAAATAGTTTTGGTTTTAGTTCTAAAGAAATTCAACCTTTATTTGGTTTGGGAAAGGAAGAAAAATTTAAACTAATTGAATTACCAGAGTCAAAAGAAACCTTTAAAATTAGTGATAATGAAATATCTGATAAAGATAAACTAAATATTACAGCAAGATTTACCCTTATTCCAAAGGATAAAAATAGCTGGAAAGAGGTATCTTTAGAAGGTGGAGAATTAGTAGGAATCTCGGAAGATGGATTGGTAGGTCTAATAAAGTATCGCAATAGCTTGCTGTATTCAGGATATTTTAACTGGAAAGACTTAACCGAAGACGACGATACATACTATTTCTTTGAAAGCTTGCTCAAATTTTTAATGAAAGAGCATAAAGACTTATCAGTAAGCAATGTAACATTATCTCCGACAATAGGCAGAAAGAATAATATAGCTATGTTAAATATAACCCTCAGGAATTGCGGTAATGCCACAATTCAAGATATCGGTGTTTTGGTTAATCCTCTCAATAAAACTTTTAATATTGAATCATTAAAAGGAAAAGAAGAAAGAAAAATCAAATGTGAAATTGATTTACGAGGAGTATCAGAAAGATTAAATTTCGAAGTTATTGTTGACCCAAACGATAAGGTTAGAGAATATGATGAAACAAATAATAAAGTAAAGGTTTGTTATAATGTTCTTTCTCAAGGTGAACCCGATATTGAACCAGAATTAATACTAAATATACCTGAACAATTAGAAGTAACTGAGCCTAAATTGGTAGTAGAAGGAAAAACTAACTTTAATGCTACCGTGAGCTTTATGGACGAAAATATTGCAAAAAACAGTGATGGCTCTTTTAGTAAGATTGTGAACCTTAATAAAGGAGATAATGACTTAACTTTTACTGCAAAAGAGGGCTCACTAAAAACAGTAAAGAATATAAAAGTTGTGCTGAAGAAATTAAAAGAAATCCAACTTAAAATTAGTGATAGAGTAGCATTTTTAGATAGTGAGTTAAAGCAATTAGATGAACCTCCAGTAATATTAATTGGAGTAACTTTTGTCCCGTTAAGGTTTATTAGTGAAGCATTTGGAGCTAAAGTTGATTGGTTTAAGGAAGAGAATAAAATTGTAATCTCAAACAAGGATATAACGCTTATAATGTGGATTGGCAAGGATATAGCAAAACTAAATGATAAAGAGATAAAACTGGGGGCTAAACCATTTATTTCAAAGAGTGGCAGAACATCAGTGCCCTTACGTATAATTAGTGAAGCATTCGGCGCAGAAGTTTTATGGGATGCTAAAAACAACACAATTTCAATAAAATTAAAAGTTGACTTTTTAGAAGAGGATTTAAAAACTTCTTCCCTTAATATGCTTAACAATGGTGATGAAGAAATGTCTTCTTCTCTCATAATAAATTCCTCAAATCCTCCAGAAGAAGTTATATTTCCATCCTGTTTTGATTTATATAATGATGAATTCTATGTCACAACCTACAAGGGTATTTGTGTTTTAGACAAAGACCTTAATCTAAAGAGGAGGATTAATTATCCATCTTTTCTTGAAGATAATATTGATATAAGCTATTTTAGAGCATTAACTTCTACTTATAGTAGAAATTTTTTAAGAGTTTCTGGTGAAAATCTATTTTTTTCTGATGGATACGATATCTATATCTTTGATAAGGAAAGTGGAGAGCTTAAAAATTATATTAGTGGTTATCACTATGGCAATTTAATTAAACCATTATGTAGATTTGATAGTGTGTATGATTTTGAAATATATGATGATAAATTGTTTGTGCTTGATTCTTTCCAAATAAGCGTAATTGATGCTTCTACTGGAGAGCTTTTATCAATATTATCTAACTTTAACTATAACTTTATGGTTGATTTCACAATTATCAAGGAATATATTTATGCAGTTTCCCTTTATGACGGTTACTATAAAATTGGTCTTGATGGTGAAGATACAAAATGGATTGATTTTCCGGAAAGCATTATTCCATCCAGTATAGCAGTATCTGAAGATGGCTTCATATATTTAAGCTGTTTTTATCCAGATTACACAGTTTTAAAGCTAAATGCTAACAATGGGGGTTTGGTTAAAAAGTTTAAAATATCTGGGAATATTGGTGAAGTTTTAGATAGAATGATAATTTTTGATGACTTCATCTTTGCGCTTTCTTTGAATAATAGAGAAAGTTCTTCATATATGTTTGAAGAAAAATTTGTCAAATTGGATATGAATTTAAAACTCCTAAATAAATCAGGTGCTGATGGTTATAACAAAGTTAAGTCCGATAGAAGCTTTCTTATTAACCCTGAATATGTGCGAATTACTGGTGATGGGAATTATTTAATTTCTCAATATTACCCATTAAATCCTGATTATTTTAAACTCTATTCGGAAGACTGTGAGCTTATAAAAGCTTTTATGCTTTCTCCTCCTGATGGTTTATTTTGGATTCGAAGAGCGTTGGAATTAAACAATGATTCAGTTGGTGCTCTCTTTATTGATTATGTAGAGAGTAAATATTGTTTTAAAAGTTTTGAGCCTACTTCTAAAGGCGCAATTAAAACCCACAGTGTGGAGTTAAAACCAACTGCTAAATACAATTATTTTTATAAGCTTTCTTATAATGATGATTTAATTTTAACATTTGACCTCTATTCGGGAAATATTGTTGAATTTAACATTAAAAGCGGGGAAGAAGTGGGAAGATTTAGCCTTGCGTCAGTTGAAAATTATGGAGGTATATACTTTCCATATTCAATGAAAATTGTAGGAGATAAGGTCTATATCATTGACTTTGTTAAAAAGTTAACAAGGATCTATTCCCTTAAAGGAGAAATTATATCCGACTTAGATTTTAATTGCTATTCAGAAAGTGATAAAGTAAAATTCTACACTGATTCAAAAATAATTGATGAAGATGAATTCGCCATTTTAGATTATGAATTATCAAATTTGCTTTTATTCGACTCCGAATCTTTAAATAAGGTTATCGGAGAGAAGAGACAAATTCTAATTGAAAATGATGAAAAAGCCATTACAAATGACCTTCAGAGCTTTTATCTGCCGTATTCTTTTGACATAAAAAATGATTCACTCCTTATAAATGATCTTGGGAATTATAGAGTAATAAAAAGACCTCTCTCTTATATTAGAACAGAGAAAGAACCTTTAAATATCAAAATTACTCCAGAAGAATTAAACTTAGTAACATATTCTAAAGATATAATAGAAGAAGAAATTTTAGTTGAAATATTTGGCTCTGATGCTCCACTGGAGATTTTGAGCTCTCCTTTATGGGTGAGTATTAATAAATTTGACTCTAAAAAAAGAAATAGTTTAATAAAAATTAAACTTGATCCATCAGTTATAGCAATTAATAAGGAAGAATCTGGAACAGTTACTTTTAAAGTTGGCGAATA
>JAGPKI010000028.1 GCA_018054005.1 Caldisericia bacterium | reverse complement strand
TATTTGGTATTGATGCCTTCCCTCCAGGTAATAAATTTTTTTCAAGTAATACAAAATCTAAATTGTATCTTTTAGCGTAAACAGATGCAGAAACACCAGCGGGTCCAGCACCAATTATAACACAATCTAAAACCTTATTGCTCATACTTATACATTTATACTAATATTAAACTAATTTTCCAGATAATAATAATTAATTAATAATAATTCCTCTGAAAATAATTACTCCAAAATTATATGATTATATTTATGAATTTATTTAGATTGTTTAGTTATATGAAAGGCATATGAAAGGATTAAAAATATTATTTTAATCCTCATGTTGTGCCTGAAAAGTCATGAGAGGTTTAAGTAAAAAAATGCTGAAAAGAAGATACCTCAAGTAGGTAAATATAAATTTAATTCCTCCGAAAATAATTTATCCAAAAATATATTCGGTAAAGAGATTGAATTTAGACTATTTACTTATATAAGAGGCATAATAAAGGATTGAAGTTATTATTTTCATGCGTAATTGTGGCAGGAATACAAAGAGATATTAAAGTAGCTAATTTATTGAATCTCAGAAAAGTTTACAGATTTATCTTTTGTGTTGAAATAAATAATTCCATCTAATTCCTTACCTGCAGTAGATATAACTCCTCTATACAGGTTTACATCAGTTATTGAACTATTCAACTGAGCTGTAATAGTAACTTTTGCATCCTGACCATAAGTTTGCTTTACCCATTCATTTATATAATACTCATCAGTTTTTGCCTGCTGCGAACAGCCTAAAGGCAGAATTAACATAAAGCATGTTAATAAAATTAACGATATTACTTTATATCCCATCTGAATTTCTTTCCTGAGCAATCCAAAATTAAACTCTTCTCTGAAGATGGAACTAACCCAATGAGCCTTAAAGAATAGCTTTTACCGTTATCAAGAACTTCTGGTAAGGATGAGCTTAAAATAACATCAGAAAGTATTAAATCTAAATCTTTTTCCTCTTTATCGTCACCCTTTATGGTCATTTTTATATCTTTAAGGTTAATTGGTTTCTTTGAAATATTTTTCAAAGTTAAACTAACAACTGCGAATGATTCATTAGGATTTTTAGGCTTTATGGTAGATTCATCTGGATAAAGAACATATTGGGCAATTGTTTTACTTGTATCTCCGCCATTTTCAACAATATAAGCATTCTGATAAATATTGCTGTCAGCTCTTTCTACAATTGTGTCAACAGTATTACCGTCTTCTTTAATTTTTATAATTCTTGTATCTTCTTTATTTTTCTTTACATAAACAAAAGGGAAATCTTTAGCATTATCAAGAGAAGATGCAAGTTTTATACCTTTCATAATATCTATACTATGTAAACTTATTTCTAATTTATTAGGAATAACAGCAATTTCACCTGCTGAATAAATCTCTTCTGGGTTTTCATTGTTTTCTTTAATTACTTGATTATTTTTACAAGAGAGAACAAATGAAAAAATTAAAACTATTAAACAAATAGTAGTTATTTGCTTATATTTTCCAAACAAAAATTTATGCATATAAACTTTTTTTTATGATTCTTCCTCTGTTTCTTTTTTTCTTTCACCAAATTCTATTGTCTCTTTTTTCAGTTTGTTAGATAAATTGTTAATTGCCTCTTTAAGCTTTTCTCCAGTATCAGTAAGTTTCTTTCTTGTCTCCTCGCCTGACTGTGGTGCCAACAAAAGAGCAGCGATACCACCAAATAATAATCCTAAAGTTAAACCAACTAAAAATTTACTTCCTTCCTTCTCCATTTATACTCTCTCCTTTTCTTGTTTTTTTAAACATATTATATAATTCCAATCCATAAACAACACCTTTAAAAATATTTTTTAATAATTGCTGGTTTTTTAAATCTTTTTCATCAGCTATAGACTTTTCGGCAGATTTTAATGTATTAGTTGCTTGTTCTATTAGTTCATTGCTCTTTTTTGTAAGAGTTGAAACAAGTAATGTTATTGCCTTAGATAATTCAGAAAGTCTCTTTGTTAAATATACCGTGATGATAATAAATAATATTAAAAAAGCAATAATAACAAATGCAATCAAAATTATTGAAAATATTAATATATTTTCTACCATTTTATATTCTCCATTTTTTAATAACTTATTTTACATTAAAAAGTTAATTTTTCCAGCAAATTTAGCTACATAATTTATAGTTTTATGAATTTTCATTCAAAATATTTATTATTTGATTGAAAATAAGACTCAATTTACTATTAAAAAACCTAAAAATATCAAATTTATATAATTCATCTGTAAAAATAACTCCAAAATTGTACTTGGTAAAGAGGTTGAATTATTTAGTTATATAAGAAGTAAACAAATGGTTTAAAGATTTTTTTTCATTCTTATGTTGTAGTAGAAATGCTACGAGGTGTTAATTTGTGCAAAATATTGATAAATTTTGAAGAAATAAAACGTAGAATAATATTATAAATAGCAACAACACATTAAATATTCTTAGTGTCAGGTTATATTATTTTACATTGAAACTAACTATCAACCTAACTTAAAAAGAACATTTAGATATTTTTTATGCTTAGTAAACAGAAGCAATAACTTTAACAATTTTGTAATTTGAAAAGCTTATTATGTTTTAAAAAACGATATAGAGTTCGATAAAACTAAATATTTCTTTAATATTTCTATTCTAATCAAATTTGTTAATTGAAGCTTATTTTATTAAGCAAAAAAATATAAATGCTTATTATTTTTTAATTATTTTTTAAGCAATTTTTAGATTTCACAGGTCAATAAAACTAAATGAAAACATATTTGGCAAATTAAAAGTTAAATATAATAATAACATAAAGTTGACTTTATATATAATATTTGTATATTTTTAGGTTTGAAATATAAAAATAAAAGGGGAATTAATATGGATACACATTATTTTAAAGAAAGTGAAATAGAAAGGAAATGGTATCTGATTGACTTAAAGGACAAAACTTTGGGGAGAATTGCAGATAAAATTGCAAATATTTTGTTAGGTAAAAATAAACCTGAATATTCTCCAAATGCTGACCTTGGAGATTTTGTGATAGCTATCAATGCTTCGAAAATTAAACTCTCCGGTAAAAAAGAACAAGAAAAAATTTATTATAGACACTCCCTTTACCCTGGAGGACTTAAGAAAATAACTTTTTCACAGATGCGTACAAAAGATCCTGAATATATAATAAAGGCAGCTGTATGGGGAATGGTAAAACATTCTGCTTTAGGAAGAAAAGCATTTAGAAAACTTAAGATATACGCAGGAGAAGACCATCCTCATTCAGCTCAAAAACCAATCATTTTGGATATTAAATAAAGGAGAAGAATTAATATGGCAGAACAAATAATAAATACTGGTTATAGAAAAAGCTCAATTGCAAAAGTTATAGCAAGACCAGGAACTGGTAAAATATTGATAAACGGAAAAGACTATAAAGATTATTTTCCATCTTTTTATCAGAATTATAAAATTCTCGAACCTCTCAAATTGACTGGTAAAGAAAAAAATTTAGACTTTAAAATATATGTCGAAGGTGGAGGAACCTCAGCACAGGCTGATGCCATAAGACATGGTATTGCTAAAGCCATTAGCGAAATTTTCCCATATACAAAACTTATTTTAAAAGAAAAAAATCTCCTAACCAGAGATATTCGAATAAAAGAAAGAAAGAAATACGGTCTTAGAAAAGCAAGAAAAGCAAGGCAATACAGAAAACGTTAATTATTATACAAAAATTATAATGAATGGTTATAAAGTTAAAGCTTCCTATTCCAAATGGGTTAAGGAAGCTTTAACAACATTCAGAACAGCTGAAAAAAAACTAACCTATAACGAAGTAATAATTTTAAGCGGAGAAGAGGAATATCTTAAGGAGATTCTAAGATTAATTTATTTTAGTACGCAATTATCTCAATTATCCTATGATATATCTTTGAGATTTGCAAGATTTATCTCATTTTTACTTAAATCAACTCTCTTTTTTGATTTTACATTCTATGAAAACTTAAAAACACTTGATTCAAAACTTTCCCTTATGTATGGAGATCTTTATCTTGCTCAAGCAGGAATAGAGTTTGCAAATATTGAAGGATATAAAAAGACCAATAATGAACTGAAGAGAACTTTAAAAAGTATTGCCATTTCACAGAAAATTGAGAGCAATATAAAGCCTGGATATCTTGACTATAAAAATTATAAAAAGATTATAAATTTAAGATATGGTTCAATTTTCAGGCTATCACTAATTACGCCTTTAATATTCGGAGAAATAAAAAATATTCCTAAAAAGTCCATTAATTATTACTCAACAAATGTAGCTCTTCTTGTTTCTCTAAAACATAATAAATATATAAAACCAGCTATAGATGCTAAAGAAAAATCAAAAAAGATGAGTACAATTAAAAGTAATACAAATAAATATTTAGGAGAGATTATAAATGAGTTACATTTTAATGGATGGAAGAGTAATAGCAAAAAGGATCAAGCAAGAAATTAAAGATGAAATTGAAAAACTTGATAAAAAACCAACACTTGTATCAATTATTTCTGGAGATAATCCAGCTACATTAACTTATGTAAATAGCAAGAAAAAAGTCTCAGAAGAAATAGGGATAAATTTCTTTGTTCATAGTTTCCCTACCAATCTTTCAGAGGAAGATTTAAAAGAAGAAATATTTAAATTTAGTAGAGATAGCAATGTTAATGCAATTATTTTAGAGATGCCACTCCCCAAAAATTATAATCTTATAAATTTAGCAAGTGCAATAAAAATAAACAAAGATGTCGATTGCATGAACCCAACCAATCTTGGACTTCTCCTTTGTGGTAAACCTTTATTTTACCCATCAACTCCTTTATCTATTATGAAACTACTTTCTGAATATAAGGTTGAAATTTCTGGGAAGAAAGCCTGCGTTATAGGTAGGTCAACGATAGTTGGAAAACCTATTTCCCTTATGCTTTTAGCTGAAAATGCAACAGTGACTATGTGTCATTCAAAAACAAATGATCTACCATCTGTTACAAGAGAGGCAGATATTGTTGTTTCAGCTATCGGTAGAGCAGAAATGATTGACTCTTCGTTTGTAAAAAAAGGAGCTACTGTTATTGATGTAGGGATAAATGTTGTTTCAGATAAAATTGTCGGAGATGTCAAATTTAGCGAAGTTGCAGAGTTGGCATCTTACATTACACCTGTTCCTGGTGGGGTTGGAGCACTTACCACTGTAATGATTCTAAGTAATACTTTAGAAGCTTATAAAATGCAAGCTTGATCAAAACAGCTGGAATCTATATTCATATTCCTTTTTGTGTTAAAAGATGCAATTATTGTGATTTTACTTCATTTACAAAGTTAAATTTTATTCCTCCATATATAGATGCTTTAAAAAGAGAAATAGCCTTAAGGGCTAACGAAGGAATTGGATTAACTTTTGATTCAATTTATTTTGGTGGTGGAACACCATCTCTTCTTGAGATCACATACTTACAATCTGTTATAGATAAACTGTACAAATATTATAAGATATCAAAAGAAGTCGAGATAACAATTGAAGCAAATCCGGAAAGTGTTACACTACAAAAGCTTAAATGTTACAAAAAACTTAGTATAAATAGATTGAGCATTGGCGTTCAGTCTTTTGATGATAAAGTACTTAACTGTGTAGAAAGAATACACAATAGCGAAAAAGCAATTGAAGCTATACAACTTGCGAGGGAAGCCTCTTTTGATAATTTAAATCTTGATTTGATAGTCGGTTTGCCAGAGTCTAATATGAATACTTTTAAAGTGAATATAAATGCCCTAAAACAGCACAAACCGGAGCATATTTCTCTCTACATACTAATGAGAGACAAAAATACTAAACTATCTAAAAATATAGAGAATGGTTTAATTTCGCTGCCATCTGATTCAAACATTGAATATTATTGGAGAAAGTACATGAAATTTCTTAAAGCAGAGGATTATAACCACTATGAAATTTCAAACTTCTCTAAAGAAGGATACATATGTAAGCATAATCTTCACTATTGGCTAAGAGATCCTTATATTGGTTTTGGAGTTTCTGCTTCAAGCTTTATTAACGATGAAAGAGCTACAAATACAAAAAAACTTAATCTTTACATTGATAGATTAAATAAAGGTTTTAATCCTGCCACTTTTAGAGAAAAAATATCTACAAAAAAGAAGAGAACTGAAGAAATAATGTTAGGGTTACGCCTCATAAACAAAGGTATTAGTAAGGAATTAATACGAAAAGACAAAGAGGAAATAGTTAATAATTTTATCGATTTAAAATTATTAAAAGAAAATTGTGGAAATCTTTGTTTAACAGGAAAAGGATTAATTCTTTCGAATCAAATAATTGCCTCTCTTATGTAATTTATACCTCTTTTTGGGAAACTTTTTCTTTTTTTCTTTTTCCTGTTTCCCGTAAACTATTAATATAGACATTTTTATAATAAAGAGTAGAAAGGCACATTATCAAAATTTTGGGTTAATATTAAACCCAACTTTACAAATTATTTAACTGTATGTATTTAATAATCTGATAGATTCTAATTGAACTTTAGTTTAAAAATGTAAAATACAGTTATCTACGAAATTACTTATCTTTTAAGAGTTAATTATTTAATATTTATCTAAAAAATATTTAAGTAAATTTAGAAAGGTTAAATAAGTCAAATAAAGCTTTCTGTATTGTGGTCATATTACAAATTTGTCTATCAACCTTTAAGTCAGGGTGAAGTAATTTACATTACAGAACTCCAAAAGAATGCTATTAGGAGCATTTAGAAAAGCATTTAAAATTAAAGATTGATTCTTTTAAAAGAAGTACATAATGAAGAGCTAAGAAATTATTTTAAATTTGATAACAAATTGTCCAGATTTAGGGGTCCAACCCAAGCTTTGAAAGCCATCAGTCTTTTAATTTAAGAAATATCATCGAAATCTTCAATAAAAATACCCATTCGTTTTTAGCACGAATGGGTATTTTTATTAGGTATTTTTATATTAGTTAAATGTTAATATAATATCAATTATACCCATCCTCTTAGCTTGCACGCAGAAACAACTCTTTCTATAGCTATTATATATGCAGCATCACGCATATATAAGCCTCTTTCTCTCGCTAATGCTGATACTTTAAGAAAAGCATCTGTCATCTTTGCGTCCAATTTTGTGAGAACCTCATCCTTTGGCCAATAGAAATTCATATTGCTCTGTACTTGTTCAAAATAACTACAAGTTACTCCCCCAGCATTTGCTAAGAAATCGGGAATAACAAAAATACCCTTCTCTTGTATAATTTTATCAGCTGCTGGAGTAGTTGGACCATTTGCTCCCTCCGCAATTATCTTTACTTTGTTAGAAATTTTTCTCGCTGTAATATCATTAACTTGATTTTCAAGTGCTGCGGGAATAAGAATAGAAACATCTTGCTCAATCCAGGCATCACCCTCTAAAATTTCATAATTAAGTTCTTTTGCTTTATTTTTATCAATACTACCAAATTTATCGGTTATTCCCAAAATCTCTTTAACATTAACACCATCCTTTTTCACGAAGGAGTAAGATTTTTGATCTGCTTGATCCCAACAAGATACACAAATTATTTTTCCGCCGTATTTTGTATAAAGATCAGCTGCATGTCTTCCGACATTACCAAAACCTTGAATAGATGCTGTTGTGTCTTTTATATCTACGCCCATCTCACGTAGAGCTTCCCTTAGTGTGTAAATAACACCATAACCTGTAGCTTCAGTTCTTCCAAGAGAACCACCCAATTCAACAGGTTTACCAGTAATAAAACCTGGAAATTTACCATGATGAATTTTTTCATACTCATCAAGCATCCATATCATATGTTGAGCATTTGTCATAACATCAGGGGCAGGTACATCAATTACTGGTCCGACATTATAAGCAATCTGTTGAACCCATCCTCTACATAGAGCTTCTTGCTCTCTTTCTGATAAATTATGAGGATCGCAAACAATTCCTCCTTTTCCACCACCTAAAGGAATATCAACAACTGCACATTTCCAAGTCATCCACATTGCTAAAGCTTTAACTGTATCGCTTGTTTCATGTGGGTGAAACCTAACTCCTCCCTTACAAGGACCTCTCGCATCATTGTGTTGAACCCTAAAACCTTGGAATACCTTTACTGTTCCATTATCCATTTTGACAGGTATCAAGAAATGGTATTCTCTCAAAGGGTTTCTTAAGAGTTCTTTTGTAGACTCATCTAATTTTAATTTCTCAGCAACGGAATCAAACTGTTGTTGAGCCATTTCAAAAGGATTGAATGATTTGTCAACCATAACTATTAATTAACCTCCAATAATATTATTATTATATTTACCAGTTAAATAAGTTTACAATAAACTAAATATAAATCAAAATTTAAACTTTCACTGAGTATTTAAGGTTTTTTGTTTTCTTTCTATTAATGGAAAAACCTTATTTAATCTAAATTTCGTAATAACATTTAATTTATATAAATGTTTTTTGATGACTTTTACGTATTTTTCGTCTTTCTTATTTAAGTTTGGATGATTCTACTTTATATTTTTTCTTAATCATGAATGTTGTTATATTTACACTTTACTGATAAGATTAAACAAGTGAAGATGCTGAGATTTAAAGCCCAAGCATTATAATCTACTAAATCTGCCATTCAGCGGGAGTATAATTATGCTTGAATAATATAAGTATTATTTTAAATATTCATATTTACAAAGTTTAACAGTAATTAAAAAATAAGATTTACCTCTTGATATTAATTCTTTAAAAGTTAAAATTTTAAGGAAAAATTTGCACATTCTCTTATAGTGGTCTGCATGTTGTAAATCAGTGCAGTTATAAGAGAGTGGAGGATTAACCACTAATTTAAAAGGAGGAATTTGATTTGAGCGTAGTTAACATGAGAAGTCTTCTTGAAGCTGGTGTTCACTTTGGACATCAAACTAAGAGATGGAATCCAAAAATGAAGGATTTCATTTTTACAGCACGTAATGGTATACACATAATGGATTTGAGGCAAACTTCTGAAAGGCTCGAAGCCGCTTATAATTTTGTTCTCGATGTATCAAGAAGGGGTGGAAAAGTACTCTTTGTTGGTACAAAAAAGCAAGCACAAGATATTGTGAAAGAAGAGGCTTTAAGATGTGGAATGTATTATGTAAATGTAAGATGGTTTGGGGGTCTTCTGACTAATTTTCAGACAATAAGGCAACGCATCCAAAAACTTAAAGAACTTGAAGAGGCAGAGAAGAATAATTTATTACAAAAATTACCACCAAAAGAATATGCAAAATTAAAAAAAGAAAAAGAGCGCCTCGCTACATTTCTCGAAGGTATTAGAGATATGACAGAACTTCCCCAAGTTGTTTATGTAACTGACACCCATAAAGACAGAATTGCTATTTTAGAAGCAAAAAGATTGAGAATTCCGTCGATTGCAATTACTGATACTAATAGCGATCCAACAGAAGTAAATTTTCCTATTCCTGGCAATGATGATGCAATAAGATCCATAAGGCTTATAACCTCCATAATTGCTGATGCAGTAATTGAGGGTCTTGAAGGGTATCAAGTTACAGAGGAAGAGAAAAAAGAAGAAATATTTGCAGAAAAAAATGATGATACTTATGAAGAAAAAGAAAGTTTGGACTCTTATTTAAAAGAAGAAGATCTTGTCTTAAAAGATTTAGAAGAAAAGAGAGAAGAAGTAAAGGAGGACGTTAATGAATGAAAAGCCTGTTTCTACGGATTTAATTAAGAAGCTTAGAGAACTAACAGGAGCAGGAGTGTCAGATTGTAGAAATGCTTTGTTGGCTTGTAATCTTGATATAGATAAAGCGGTGGATGAGCTAAGAAAGAAGGGAATAGCTCAAGCTGAAAAAAAAGCATTTAACACAACAAATGAAGGTATAGTTGAATCCTATATACATCATGACTCTAAGTTGGGTGTTCTTGTAGAAATTGATTGCGAAACTGACTTTGTCGCTAAAACTCAAGAGTTCAAGAATCTTGCCCGTGAAATAGCTATGCAAATAGCAATGGATGATCCTCGTTATATCTCAAGAGAAGATATTCCAACTGAAATTATAGAAAGAGAAACAAATATCTATAGGACTCAACTTGAAAGTGAAAATAAACCAATAAATGTTATTGATAAAATTCTCGAAGGTAAACTTGAGAATTTTTATAAAAGCGTTTGTCTCTTAGATCTTCCATATATGAGAGATCCAAAAATAACAATTAAAGAATTGATTTCACAATATGTTGGTCAATTTAAAGAAAATATTCGTGTAAAGAGGTTTGCAAGATATAAAGTTGGAGAGGAATGAAAGAAGAGAAAAAGCCAAGATTTAAGAGAATATTATTAAAACTTTCTGGTGAGGCATTTCTTGGAAATCAAAATTATGGAATAGACTTAAATTATTTAAAAGTTCTCTCTACATACATAAAAGAGATACATGCATTAAATGTAGAAACTGCTATAGTCGTTGGTGGTGGTAATATTTGGAGAGGACGTGATGCAAAAGAAATTGGCATGGAGGATGCAACTGCAGACTACATAGGCATGCTTGCCACAATAATGAATGCTCTTGCGCTTCAAACAGTACTTGAAGGATTTGCTTTAGAAGTAAGAGTGCAAAGTGCTATTCAGGTACAAGAATTAGCAGAACCATACATACGCAGACGTGCTATAAGGCATCTCGAAAAAGGAAGAATTGTAATTTTTGCTGGTGGCACAGGAAGCCCTTTTTTCTCTACTGATACAACTGCAGCTTTGAGAGCTGCAGAAATTGGTGCCGAAGTAATTCTTAAAGCAACAAATGTCGATGCAGTATATAGCGAAGATCCTAAAGAGAATTCTAACGCAATCCAATATAAAGAAATTGATTACACTGAAATACTCTCAAAGAACCTAAAAGTTATTGATTCAACAGCAATTTCTTTATGTCGTGACAATAAAATACCTTTGATAGTTTTTTCTATTAAAGATCCTTCAAATCTTGTAAAAGTATTGTATTCTAAAGAGATTGGTACTTCTGTTAGATCACTACAAAAGGAGGTGTGTAAGAAAAATGAGAGAACAAGAAGATTTAATAAATGAAATGAAAAGTAGGATGCAAAAATCAGTTTATTCTTTCACAGAAGAGCTCTCATTAATTAGGGCTGGTAAGCCAAATCCAGCAATTATTTCTAAAATAAAAGTAACAACATATGGAGGAAATTTATTCATCAATCAATTAGCTAACATCTATGTTTCCGATTCACACACTCTTATTGTTGAACCCTGGGATAAAAATACCATCAAAGATATAGAAAAAAGTATAGAAAAAGCTAACCTTGGAATTATGCCTGTAAATGATGGAAGAAATATAAGACTTCCATTTCCACCTCTAACAGAGGAAAGAAGAAAAGATCTAATTAAACTTGTTCAAAAAATTGCTGAAGAAGCTCGTATTTCTATTAGAAATATTAGACGTGATGTGAATGATAAAGTAAAAAAGTTAGAAAAGGATAAAAAAATTTCTGAAGACGAGATGTATAGATCAGAAGAGGAAATACAAAAATTAACTGATAATTTTATAAAACAAATTGATGAAGAACTCAAACGAAAAGAGCAAGAAATCAGAGAAATCTGAAAACTTTGCTTTTTCTTCAATTCCCCGTCATGTTGCCATAATAATGGATGGCAATGGAAGATGGGCAGAAGCTCATGGTTTGCCAAGAATTGAAGGTCATAGATCAAGCAGGAAAGCTATAAAAGATGCTGTAATTGCAGCAGCAGAAAATAATATTGAAGTATTGTCACTTTTTGCCTTTTCAACAGAGAACTGGAAAAGACCTCATAAAGAAATTATGCAACTTTTTAGAATATTCACAAATATAATAAGAGAGGAACTTCCTGAACTTAAAGAAAGAAATGTCAGAGTAATATATAGTGGTGATCTTTCAAAGTTCCCAAAATATTTGAAAAATATTTTGAATACTACTGAAAATGAAACAAAAAATAATAGTGGATTAATCCTTAATATCTGCCTTGATTACTCTGGAAAAAGTGAGATATTAAAAGCTATAAAGAAAATATTAAACTCTAAATTAAAAACTACCGATATAGATGAAAATATATTTGAAAGTTTTTTGGATACAGCAGGATTACCTCCTGTTGATTTGCTGATAAGAACAAGCGGAGAACAGAGAATAAGTAACTTTATGTTATGGCAAATAGCTTATGCAGAATTATATTTTACCAATACTCTCTGGCCTGATTTTTCAAAAGATGAATTTATAAAAGCATTACAAGAATATCAAAAAAGAGATAGAAGATTTGGTGGATTAAAAAAATAGATGAGAGAACTCAAAGAAAGAATATTAATCGGGATTCTTATGGTAATTTTAATTTTAGCAGCAAACTTTATAAGTAAGTTTTTGTATTTAATAGTTTTACTTACAATATTTATTGCAGCAAGCGTAGAATTAATCAGAATGTTTGGATTAAAGACAATCGATAAAATTTTATTTATATTAACTTCAGTTATTACGGTATTCTTTTTGACATACTTTCTGGAGAAAGGATTGCTATCAAATTCAAAAATATTAATACCTCTTTATATATGGTTTTTCTCAGTTATTCTTATTATTCCACTGTCATCAAAGGAATCTAAGTTTTTAGCCTCACTTTTTTCGTTATACCTATGGATGTCATTTGTTTTTGCATACTTTTTAAGAAGTGATTATGGAGCATTGCAAACTCTCATCCTTTTTGCTACTATATGGTCGCTTGATTCTTTCTCATATCTATTCGGTAAGAAATTTGGTAAGAATAAGATTGCTCCTTTAATTTCTCCCAATAAGACCTGGGAAGGAACAATCATAGGTATTGTTATATCTTTTTTCGTTTTTTTGATTTTAAGCAACATTTTCTTAGGATTTACCTATAGATGGATAGTATTGGGAATTACTATACCTTTATATGGCTTTTTTGGTGATTTATTTGAGTCCTTTCTAAAAAGACAAAGAGGTTATAAAGATTCAAGCTCATTACTTAAGTCTCATGGTGGTGCATTGGATAGATTTGATAGCTTTATTTTTGCAGTTATTGCTTATTATACTTTTCTATCGATATGAAACCTTCTGATGGTAAAACAGGAGCAATTGAAAAGAAAAGAACTGTTGCAATTCTTGGAGTAACTGGCTCAATTGGGAGACAAGCATTAGATGTTATAGAAAAAGACAGAGATAGCTTTGAGTTGGTATTAATAACTTGTAATAAAGACATAAAATCTTTATTAGAAATTGCGAATAAATGGGATATAAAAACAGTTGGCTTACATTCTATCCCCCAAAAAATAAATAAATTTTTAGACAAAGAAGTTCTATTAGGAAACAGGGAAATATCAAATTGGATATGCAATAGAAAAATAGATACTCTTATTCTTTGCACTTCTGGGATCGAAGTTTTTGAAATATTACGAGACTGTTATTTATCATTTAAAAGGATTTGCATATCAAGCAAAGAAATAATCGTTATGGCAGGATTATGTGGACTATTAAATACTATTAAATCAAAAACTCTGCTAATACCAATTGATAGCGAGCATGTTGCAATTCATCAGTTAATTGAAAAGACGAATTTATCGGATATTAAAAGACTTATAATAACAGCTTCCGGAGGACCAATCTACTCTAAAGCAAATGTAAATGATGATATTTCTTGGGTAACAAAAGATGAAGCCTTAAAACATCCAACATGGAAGATGGGAGCAAAAGTTACAATTGATTCAGCTACTCTTGTAAACAAAGGAATTGAAATAATGGAGGCAAAATACCTCTTTAAGATCCCCGAAAACAAAATTGATGTAATAATTCATCCTGAATCTATCATTCATTCTCTCGTTGAGCTTAACGATGGGTTTGTATTTGCAGAACTTGCAATTCCTGATATGAGGCTTCCTATTCAGTATTCTCTTTATTATCCTAATAAAGTAGTTACTCAAATTAATAACAGTTTAAATCTGCACAATATTGAGAAGTTGACGTTTAGAAATGTAAATCCAAAAAAGATTGAATCAATTAAACTTGCGTATGAAGCGTTAAATAATGGTAATATTTATCCACTCGTTTATATTGCTTCTGATGAAGTAGCTGTAAAAGAATTCTTAAACGGAAAAATAACTTTTAAAGATATTTATAAATTAATTTCTGAAACCTTAAATGAAATTAAACCATTTAATAATATAAATCCTTATAATATAATGGATATTTATTTGGAAATAAA
>JAGPKI010000157.1 GCA_018054005.1 Caldisericia bacterium | reverse complement strand
TACTAAGTTATTAACTTTGAATTTGCAAAACTGAAAAAGTCATCGTGATTCTTCCCAAGAATTATATGATCAAGCACTTTTACGTTAACAAGCTCGCAAGCTTTGACAATCTGCTCTGTTAACTTAATATCATCTTCTGATGGGACTGTTTCTCCTGAAGGGTGGTTGTGTGCAAGTATTACCGACGAAGCCGAGTTAAGTGTAGCTTCTTTGATTATCTCTTTTGAATCAACAATGCTTTCATTAATACTCCCTTTACTTATTTCGATGTTTTTTATTGGTTTATTCTTAATATCCAGTAGTACCACAATAAAATATTCTTTTTTAGCATCTCTAAGGTAAGGACCAAAATATTCCGAAACATACAGAGCAGCTTCTCTTGGACTATTAATCTTTTTTATGGTTTTTGCTTCTTCTTGCATTAGTTTTTTGCCAATTTCAAGTGCAGCCTTGATTTGAGCAGCTTTAGCTATACCGATACCTTCTATTTTACAGAGTTCCTCAATAGTTGCTGAATCTAATTCTCGAAAGCTTTTATATCTATTTAAAATATTCCTTGCAAGCTCTTCCGCACTTTTTCCAATACTTCCAGTTCTAAGAATGATTGCAAGAAGCTTTGAAGGCGTTAGTTTATCTGCGCCATTTTTAACGAGTAGTTCTCTTGGTCTTTCTTCTTCGATCCAATTTTTTATTGGTATGTTGTGAGTGTTAAACTCCTTTGCTCTTTCCCTGATAATCTTTTTTATATTATCACAATCTTTTGTAGTTTTAATTTCGAGAGAGTTTAATAACTTTTCTTCTATGTCTTTAGAAAGAAGAATTTTATTTTTACCTTTTAAACTTATCTTTCCCTTTTTGCTTATAGAGGGATAAATTCTATTTTTTGATAAAAAATTAATTGCATCTTCTTTACTGAATTTGTTTGATAAATCTTTTTCCTCCATAATACTCCCTTTTATAAATTTAGTAAGTACCCATTTTCTTTAAGCCACTCTTTTTGCTTCTTGTATTCAGGGATAATTACTCTGACTTTCTCCCAAAAAGCTTTTGAATGGTTGTGCACTTCTATATGGCACAACTCATGAACAACAACATAATCAATAACTGATATCGGTGCCATAATTAGCCTATAAGTAAAGCTTAAATTTCCTTCTCTTGAGCAAGAGCCCCATCTTTTCCTTGCGGATGTTATTTTCACATTGTTATACTCAATACCTGTGAGGTTTGAATAATAATTTACCCTATCTAAAATAAAGTTTCTTGCGGCATTTTTATACCAGCGGATAAAAACGTCTCTTGCAAAGGGCTTCTGGTTCCAACTTAAGTAAAACCCGTTATCAAATTTTAGCACCTCTTTCTGCTCCTTTACAAGGAATAGTCTGTAAGTTCTCCCAAGGTAGAGAAAGCTTTCTCCAGAAACAAACTCTTTTTCTGAAAACTTCTCAGCATTTTTTACATTTGAAATTCTTTTCCTAATCCACCTAATATGCCTTTGAATGATCTCATCTATTGTCTTATTGGAGACAAGGTAAGGCACCTTTACAATAAGAGTTGCCCTATCGGTTACCTCAAGGGCAATAGTTTTCCTTTTGGAACGAATAATTTGCTCTATCTTAACGTTTTCCATGTGAAGCTCCATAAACGCGATATGCTGTTTCAAGTATACGCTGGGCTATTGAAGATCTTTTATCTTTCAAGCTCTGTTTTAAGAATTTTTGTTTACTTTCACTTATACCCTGAAATGCAGGTTGGTTAATTGTTATAAGATGCAGGTTAATCTGAGAGCGCAGGCTTCTTTGCTTTGTATCATTTTCCCAGAAATCAACAATATTAATCTCCTCCTCAATGAGAGAAAGAATTTTTTTTGTAATGCTTTTTAATAAATCTATCTCTTCCTCGCTTAACTCTTCGTAATTCTTTTTTTCATAAATCTCTTGAACGAGTATACCAAAGAAAGGCATTTCCTTTTGCTTGTCGAGACCAATGTCTTTTTCATTACCTCTCCCCTGAGCTATATCTTCTCTTAGGTTATATAGCTCCTGCAAAATAACTTCCCAGTTTTCCTTGTATTTTTTAAGGGTTTCTTCTAATTTGTCGGCAAACCTCTTATATAGTTCAGGGTCTTCTGGGTAGTGATCACTTATGTATCGTCTTATTGATATCTCGGTAGCTGTTGCTTTTTCTCGGGGAGTTTTAAATGCTTCAAGATGTTCCAAAAAATATGGATTTAGGATATCTACTTCCTCAATTTTAATCCGTATACCTTTTGAAATAAGGTAGTTTTCTACAATTTCTCTTATTTTGCTTGAAGCATCTTTTATGCTTATGCCTTGATTTAAAATACTTCTCAGTGTTTCTCTTATGAAATTTGTTGTTCTCAAAGCATCTTTAAATTTAAGTGCGTATGGATCAGGCAAGACAATATCCATAAATCTATTAAACTCATTAACAAGGGAGTAGAACTCGTTTCTTCTCTTCTCATCCGCCAGAAGGAGGTCAATGCATTCATGAGCTTGCTCAGCATAGTTTCGAATACCTATAATGTTAAAGAATTCGATGATTTTATTATGTGTAAAAGCAAGTTTATCTTTTGCATGCTCTTTATCTGTTACATTTGATAAAATCTCATTAACATCCTTTTCATAATAATTTGAAAGAGCTTCTTTTATGTGATTAAAAACACCTACATAATCTATCACATAGCCGCAATTTTTGTTTTTGTAAACTCTATTGACCCTGGCAATTGCCTGAAGTAAGTTATGCTGTTTGATGACATTGTCAAGGTACATTACCTGTTCTATGGGTGCATCGAAACCAGTTATAAGCATACTTTGAACAACTATAATTCCCACATCTCCTGTGAAACCATCCTTTTCGTAATCAAAAGGTAATTTGAAACTTTTTATCTCTTTTTCTTGTTTATCAGGATTTGTATATTGTTTAAACTCTGGTGCATCATTTAGAGTACCAGAAATAATTGTAGTAACTTTAACCTTTTTAAGTTTATTCACATCTACCTTGTATGGATTATTAATCTTAAGTTCCTCAATTTTCTCTTTAAGAGATGCTTCCAGTGCCTCTTTAAAGCGGACTGCAGCGAGCCTTGATGCAGTTACCACCTGTGCTTTAAATCCATTTATGAATATACTGGTCACATAATGCTCTATTATATCTTTGGCTTTGTCCCGAATTACATCTTTATCTTCAAGGTAGGCTCGCCAGCTGT
>JAGPKI010000027.1:12723-14542 GCA_018054005.1 Caldisericia bacterium | reverse complement strand
CAAATAACGATTTTTAAATGATGTAACTTTTATATAGTTTGACTTAATGATTTTTAGTAATTCTTTATCTTTAGATGCTTCCAATAAAATTCCTTCAACAATTTCCTTAGTTCTTGGAAGGTTATGAGAAAACATAATCAGATTATGTCCTGCCTTCAATGATTGTATTCCTGCATCTACTAAATCAAGACCTTGAATAGATAGAGGCATATCTGAAAGGTCATCAGTAACTACCATTCCCTCGAAACCAAGCTTATTTCTAAGATTATCAGTAACAATATAACTTGAAAAAGTTGCTGGATTATTGGGGTCTAGAGCATCATATATAACGTGGCTTGTCATAACAAAAGAAGCTCCACTCTCAATTCCAGATTGAAAAATAGATATTGATTGGTCAATCATATCTTTATTAGAAACATTCTGTATAAACTTATAGTGAGGATCATCTGAAATAAGGCCAAGTCCAGGAAAATGCTTCAATGTGGCACAAATATTATATTTATTTAATAAGCTAATAAAAGTTTTATTAAATGCAATTAAATCTTCTTTTGATTCAAGCTTTAAACGTTTGGAAATAAAAGAATTTGAAACAAATGGAAAGTCAGCCAATGGGGCTAACTCAACATTTATTCCAATTTTTGATAGTTTAACAATATCTCTCTCAATTTTTGCCCAATTTGGGTTACCAAGAGTGAATATATTCTTAAGAAGACCCATTCTATTTGCACCATCCGGTTCTTCGTCAAGCATAATAAAGTAAGGACATTTAGATTCCTCTTTAGAAATTGTCTGTAATTGATTAATTAAATCCTTTATTTGCTCAAATGAATCAAAATTTCTCTGATATAACACAATACCAGCTGGTTTAATCATGCGAAGAATTGATTCTGTAAAAGAGTCTAAAAACGTATAAGGGATCCCAACTATAATATTCTGACCTAATTCTTCATCAATGTTAATGATGTCTTCTTTTGGTAGGTTCAATGCCTCTATATTTACTGAACTATTCTTTGATATAATGTTCGCAAACGATAATTTTGTCATACTGAGGTGAAAAATCATAAATCCAACTAAAAGAATCAAACTGATGCGGTGAAACATTTATTTATTCCAAAGTTGAGTAAAAACTAAAGGTACCATCATCTGAAATTATGAATTTGTAAAGAAACTTATAGGAATCTGTAAATGGAATATGATTATACCGATACGGATCTTTTCCTAAAATCCATGATGTTAAATGAGCGTAATCCTCTTGTGTATGACCCTCGTATTCATCAGTATCACCCTCTGCAAATGTAATATAGTAATACTTATTCTTCTCTAATAGGTATGATGGTAATATTTGAAAATGTAGACAATAACCACTTTCTATGGATTTATTCATTAATTTATATTTTAAGTCATCTAAGGACAGGTCCAATATTAAAAAATTTATATCATCTAAGGACAAGTCCAATATTAAAAAATAATTTGAATTATAAATATGAATACTCTTGAAAAGGTTGTGTTCGATAAAATCAAAAGTTTTATTATCTAAGACTATTGTATCTAATCCTCGATTCTCAAAAACAATATCCAAACCATTTTTTTTGTTTTGTTTAAAATAAATGACACCTTCTTCAATTGGAGGAAAGGTAGCTTTATATTTTGAGGGTATTGTTATATCATCTCTTGCTCTGCTATAATTTTTAAGTTCAGTAGGTATTTTTTTAACAAGTTTTGGGCGGACTAACTGCATATCTTTATCCATAAAAATCATATCTGAAAGCTCTATTGTAATGTTGCCTTTCTTATAATTTGGTTTATAGGAAATTTGCAT
>JAGPKI010000027.1:0-12623 GCA_018054005.1 Caldisericia bacterium | reverse complement strand
TTGAGTAAATTAATTCTTCCTTTTCATCTTTATAAGTTAGGAATCTAAGGCTTCTTTGGTTGATGTTCATAAAAAGGCTTGCTTCTTTAGCTGTTAGTGGCTTATCATAAATTCTAAGACAATCAAGAAATCCACATAAACCATAATTATTGCCGGTATAATAACCTCCAAACTCAAGACTCTCTAATTTATTTATCTTGGCAAAATTAAACTTCTTACTTGATGGAATAGGTAAAATTTCTTTACCATTCACGAATAATTTAATTTCATTACTTGGGATATTCCATGATATAACTAAATGATACCATTGTATATTGTTTAATCTTGTATTCCAAACTATACGATTGTTACTATTCCCAAGTCGAAAATATAAATTACCGTTTGATAGTTTCCCAAATTCAATTTGATTCTTGGAGTCAGTGAATATATGCTCTGTTATTAATTCAGTTAAATTGTAAAACTTTACTCGTACTTCAATCGAACCAGTATTTGATAAAGTTTGTAAGTTTTTTGCAGGAACGGTAAAATATACACTTTTTTCATCCAAATAACTATACCATTTTTGCCAGTCATTAAAGAAAATGTAAGGTCTTGCTTCATGATAAGACCATCTAACCCCCCATTCATGACCAAACTCCAATCTTGATAAAGTTCCATTATTTCCATGTCCTGAAAAATCCAAAATTTTTTCGTCATTTACACTATCAAAATAATACCATCCCACAAGGCTTGGCTCTTGCTGGAATACATTTTTAAAATCTGATAAGTTTTCTTCTCTTTCATTGCTATAGTACATATAGATAGTTTTTTTAGTATGTGCTTTAAGAGATGGTATTCTTAGCCATAATTTTGTGACATCTCTACCGCAGCCATATTCCAGCCAATGCGGTATAATGGTTTGCCCATCTTCTTCCGTAAAATAAATGTGATCACATAATAGTGATAATTTTGAATCTCTAATTTTAGATAAAGAGTCAACATTGATGCTGATTATATAATTTTTTAAATCTTTATTATTATATTGAGTATTTAAAACAATCTTTTTTCTGTACTTACGAATTGTACAGTTAATTCTATTTCCGGCTGGATTCAGCTTCATTGCTTTTGTTTGAATATTCACTGATTGATTAGATGAAACTTTCTCGATCTCTACTGGTCCGAGTAGATCCATGCTTTTATATTCATCACCTGTTAAAAGTCGTTCAACCAAAGAATTATTCTTTGGCTTCAGTAAATTATCAGAAGGTTTCTTTACTGAAGGTAAAGGGTTATATATATTAAAGAAAAAAATGATTAGAACTAATAATATTGATACTAAAAAAAGTTTTATTAGTCTAATAGATTTTCTTTCCATACAAAAAATTTAATATAAACAAATACATAAATCAATAAAAATTCATAATTCTAATAAAAATCATTTCCCTGTTTTATTTTAGAAATGTTAACATTTGATAAATATAAAGTCATTCTTACAAGTACTGGCTAATATTTCGATCCTAAATCCATGATAGTGCAGGTTAGATGTAAGCAAAAAGTATATGTTTCATTTAATTCAATAGGAATCTCTGATTGCAAAGTTTGTATCATATTTAACTTCTCCCATTTCTTTGGGCAGAAATATATACAATTTAATTTAAGGTTAATGTTATTAATTCTATCCCATTCCTCCTCCAGAACCTCCTCCCCCTCCTCCACCACCACCAGAAAAACCTCCTCCTCCACCTGACCAGGAACTACTATGGCTCTTTGAAGTTGCATAGGTGGAGGATAAAGTTTTTGCAGCGGATGATAGTCCTCTATTTAAACTATAAAACTCTCTATCAAAATTTGATAGAGAGTTTATTGATGTAAAATATAAAAAAGTGCCGTTGTTTACATCTTCAATAACAGGCAAATATAACTTTATTACTTTAATTACTTTTTTACTAACTCCAAGTATAATTCCATAAATTAAATATTTTTCCCAGATGACTATTGACTTTGGACCATATGCTTTAAGATTGGAGAAATCATTTAAATATTTTTTAAAAGCTATCCATTTATCATATTCTTCTTTGCCTTTTACACTTCTTCTTGGAATGGCTTTAGTACCAACAATTGCATAAATTGGTATTAATATTAGCCAAGTATAAAAGTATGGATTTTTAAAAATCGCTGCTAATACGAATGATAGTATTGCTATTAAAAATGATAACCCCATTACTATGTTTCTTTTGCCTATGCTAACTTCATCAAAAAAGCTAAAATCTTTAGATTTTTCTTTTATTTTTTCTTTAAGGTCACTGAAAAGTTTGGCATAATGTGAAGCGTTTTTATTAAATTTTTTATTTAGTTCATTAATCTCTGTAGTTTCGCTTTTATCAAATATGATTTTGTTAAGTAATATCTCCTCGTATTCATTAAGTTGTTCGTCATTAGGCAAGAGTCTCAACAAATATCTTTTTTTTCTCTCGTTTATTGTTTCAAAACTAATGAATTTTCTGTGTATGAGATCCATTAATGTAGCTGAAATATATTCTACCCTAAAAACTCCAAAATTAATTAGATATCCGAGTACAGCAGGAGGAATATCAGATGGGATCTCTCGATAATAAATGTAGTTTTTTGTATATTTATATTCGGTACCATATTTTTTATATAAAAACCATAATATAATAAGAAATACTAAAAAACCAGCAAATGAAGTATAAGTTGATATTTTGGCTATAATTCTCTCGGTATTTGCCTTAGAAGTCCAATTTTTTTCTTCTGATATGACTTTATCTTTAATTGATGAGTCAATTATTTCAACATTTTCAAAATACTTTGATGGAATCAAAATCCTTCCCTCAATGAATGTATTTGGGGGTACATTATCAATGGTTAAACCAACATTTTTTTCATCTAACTTTTCTATTTTACCCCACAATGGTCCATGAGCCCAAATGTAATAAGAATCCTTATTTATTGGAGTTAAAAACTTAATTTTTGATTCGAATTTTGCTATTTTTTTATCCCATCCAGTTCCCTGAAGTTTCCAATAGAATTCTCCATAATCATTATAAATTTTTATTACTTTTGAAAGTTTGTATTCATAGATAAAGGTTTTTTCTTCGTTGTTGGCATTATAAAAATATTTTACTCTGTAGTTAACACTATTTTCTTCTATTTCTTGAGACAATTTTGTCTTTTCACCGTTTTTGCCTAACTCATACACTGCAAAACTTTCAATTCTTTCATAGCCTCTTTTTGGAATATCATAATATCCATATGTAAAAGAATCATCTAATATAAAAGTTCTTTTTTCAACAAAGTTTACCGAAGCATCTTTATTTATAGTGATATCAATGTTTACTGAAGGGATTGAATAATCTTTTGCATTTGTTGTCACCACGAATGTTATTAAAAGTAAAACTATTACTATGACTATGGTTAAAAATAATAATACTCTTTTAGTTTTCATATCTTTCTCCATTGTTTTTCAGAACAGAAATTTTAATACGATAATTCTTTTATCATTTTTTATTTAATTTGAAAGAATTTTGAATTATTAATTTTTCACTTGAAAGATGTATTATTTTTTCCTATATATTTAATAAGTTGAATTTATTAGATAATATTGGAGGAATGGAAGAATGGTAAAAAAGTCTTTTGCTGCTTTAATAACCTTCTTTTTAATTATTGGAGCACTATTTTTTGCACCTTTAAACACTAATGCTTTGGATATATTCCCGTTTGTGGTTATTGCAACCAATAATCTTAATGGGCAAATATTACCCTTTTCTTATGGTGATTACAAAGATGAAGGTGGGCTTGTTAAAGTTGCTACTGTAGTAGATAATATTAGAAAAGAAGTTGAAGTCCGGGAAGGTTATACTATGCTTGTAGATGGAGGTAATAGTCTATCAGGCTCTGATATTGCAAATTATCTAACCAAAAGACCTTTACCTAACAAACCTCACCCAGTTATAGCCTTAATGAATAATATGGGTTACGACGCAGCGGGTTACGGGACTCTTGATTTTTCGCTAACTTCTGCAGTTCGAGATGCAAGAAAAAGAGAAAGTCAATTTACCTGGGTTAGCACAAATGCTTATTTAGGCAATAATCTTTATGCTTCAGACCATAGAATGTTAGTTTATGATGTTCCTGAGTCCGCCCATGTACTTAAAATTGCTGTTTTAAGTTTACCTGATCCAACAAAAGTTACAGCTATACCTGCTGATAGCATTAAAGGAATTACTTTTTCTGATCCAGCTGAAGAAGTAATCAAAGCAAGCGATATATTAAAGGAAATAGAACGTGCTGATTTTATAGTATTATTGACTGATATGGAGTGGGAGAAGGATCCTGTAAAAAGAAAAGATTCTACTCTTTATAAGATATTAGAGCGTTCAAGGATAGATGTTTGTATATGCGGATCAGATGAACCAATTCCTGGTGTTCAACTATTTTTTCCTGACTCACCAGAATTTAAAGAACATGATGTTTTAGTTAGTTCACCAGGAAAATATGGACTTGGAGTTTCTCGCGTTGAACTTATGCTTGAAAAATGCAAATGCCCCGTTAAACCTTACGAAGTCATGAAAAGGGAAGATGAAACAAGGCAAATATCTGGAAAAGTCGTAAAAGTTGGGCGTGCAATTGAAGTCTCAAAAGAGGCAATGACAGTAGTTCAACCTTATTTAGATGGGATTAAACCTCAGTTTAATGAAGTTATTGGTTTCGCAAATGACACTTTTACAATGAGTGGAGCTGTCTATAAGCCAACAAGTCTTTCCAATTTAGCTCTAAAAATAATTCAAGATACAGCTAAATCTCAGATTTCAATTATTAAACCTAAAGAACTGATGCATAACTTAAATAAAGGACCTCTAACATATAGCGATATTTATAGTCTTATATCATCTGATGACACAATTTATACTGTATCTATGAATGGAGCTAAAATAAAAAATATACTTGAAGAGAGTGCGAATAATTTAGCTGCCGGCAATTTAACTTATGCCTTGAGTACATCAGGATTAAATTATATTGTTGATTTAAGATCCGCTCCTGGCAGCAGGATAAAGGATTTAAAGGTAGCAGGGAAAGCAATAAATAATAATACTAATTATACTGTTGGACTCACTGCTTCATTAGTTGCAGGTGCTGGCAGACTACAAAATTTTTCGGGTGTTAAGATTCAGACCAATACAAGAAAAACTTTGAGAGATCAATTAATAGAATATGTATCGAACAACAAGAATGGTATAAAACCAATTACTTCTGGTGGTTGGTTCACAGTTCCAGATTACTATGACCATTGGGCAAATGAAGCAGTTTCCTTTTTACAGGAGAAAAAAGTAATCTCTGGTTATACTGATGGTCGTTTTCTTCCGGATAAAACTATTTCGAGGGCAGAATACACAAAAATTGCTGTAAGTGCTTACGATATTCCTGAGTATAAACCAGAGAAGCAGTCATATCAAGATGTCAATAAAAAGGATTGGTTTTATGGTTATGTGGAAGCAGCAAAAAGGAAAGGAATGCTTCCATTTGCAGATGGTCCAAACTTCTATCCCAATAATCCTATCAATAGAGAAGAATCTATGATTGAGTTAGTTACTGTTTTTAGAGATGATTCTAATCCTCCACAATTTAAAGAAGAGGAGCTAAATTCTTTCAAAACAAAATTTAAAGATGGAAACACTATCTCTGATTTAGCTCTTCCATATGTTCTTTACGCCTATAACGAAGGACTTATTAAGGGTTATCCAGATGAAACTATTCGTCCTAAAGGTTCAATAACAAGAGCAGAAACAGCTACAATAATTTTTAGAGCTCATTATCCAACAATTTTTTTAGCTGCTACAGGTAATATTCAAAGTAATCTTTATTCTTCGTATAAAGATCCAATAGAAGACCGTCCAATAGGTGGATTAGGGATTATTTCATCTTATTTAAATCAATATAAGACTGCTTATCCTAATTTTATTGCTGTTGATGTCGGTAATTATCTTGTTGGTTCAGCAGTTTCGTTTTTAACAAAAGGAACAATCATTGAAGAGGTTTATTCTGAAATTGGTTATAATGTTTTAGGAGTTTCAGTAAATGACCTTTTCTATGGCTTGGAACCTTTAGTAAATATAAAAAACAATGGAAATATCTCAATCGTTTCATCGGATTTGATAGACAAAGAAGAAAAAAAGACAATATTTTCTGATGCATATATAAAAGAACTTGGCAAAATAAAGATTGGCATAACTGGCGTTTCAGGTTTTTCTATCGAGAAACCTTATTTACACAATGATGTATTAGAGAGTATTGAGATTTTAGATTCTATTGCATCAGCAAATCAAGCTATAAGTAAACTAAGAAATGAGAAGGCTTCAGTTTTAGTTCTTATAACAGGACTTGAAGCATCGCTTAATTTAAAAGGTGAGCTATCACCTGAGTTGGTAACTTTTATTAATGGATTAACTATTAAACCTGATGTTTTGATTGCTCTTAATGGTCAGTATGGATTTTCTACTTCTTACAAGGGTGTAAATATAATTGCCCCTGGTAGTTATGGTAATTCTGTTGGCACATCAAAATTTATAGTTAATGCAGTAACAGAGAAGGTTGAGAAAATTAATATATCTAATGTATATACTTATGCAGATGATTATAAACCTAATGAATTAATTATTGATAAATTTGAGAATGCAACGAAAGCTTATGAATCTGAATTAAATAAGGTTATTGGGAAGAGTAACAATGGTTTAACCATTAGCTCTGCTGGCGAATCAACTCTTGGAAATTTGGTTACCGACGTTATGAGAGAAAGTATTGAAGGAGCAGACTTTGCTTTCATTTCTCCTTCACTGATAAAAGGTAATATACCTAAAGGTGATATAAGGATTAGGGATATATACGGAGTTTTACCTAAAGATGAGGATGTTGTTCTTTTAGAAATGAGCGGAAGCGATGTTATAGCTATATTAGAGCAGGGAGCGACATTTTTTACTGGAATGATTCAGGTTTCTGGATTGAAATTCCAATATGATAACTATAGATTTTTATATGATAGAGTGATTTCTGCTGTAACGTTAAGTGGTGAAGAAATCAAACCAGATAAGATTTATAAAGTAGTAACAACTGAATCTATGAGAAGAGGCTTGGATGGATATGTAGCTTTCATAAATGGTAAAGTTTTACAATATTCTGAACTTTCCCTACGTGAACATTTATTTAATTATATAGATACGGAAAATAAAGCTGGAAGAACTATTGATAGGGAAATAGAAGGTAGAATTGTACTGGTGTATACAGGTTAATGTATAATTAATTTTAAAATGTTAATTATTTTAATATTTCGAAAGGAGGATTGTTGAAAGAAGATGAGTAAATTTAAAATTTTAAAAGCCACAATGTCTGTATTTTTAATTATGAGTGTAGGTTTTCTATATGGTTGCGGAGGAGGAGGTGGAGGCACGCCCAAAAAACCTGAAGCAAAAACAAATCAAGTTATTGAATGTAGATATACAACTGAGAATGCCCCCATGCTTGATGGAGTAGCTGATGATGCTATATGGCAGAATATTCAACCAGTAAATATTTTACTTGAATCTTACTACACATTTGATATGAAAACTGCTTATGATGATGAAAATATTTATTTTCTTTTTGAGTGGGTAGATGCAGATAGTGGCGAGATGAAATCTATAGGAGAATGGGTTTTAGAAAATGGTAAGTGGAATTGGCGTTTAATAAGTGATGCATTTTCAATTATGTGGGATATTTATGATATTAAAGATTTTAACACTACTGGCTGCACACCTCTTTGTCATGATCAACCAGAAGACTTAAATAAAAGATATATGGGTCCAGAAAATATAGGTGAATATGAAGAGCTTTGGTGGTGGAACCCTGCAATTTCTGGAACAAAAGGGATAGCGGCAACTTACTTTATAAATGCTTTACCGGAAGGCGTTAGCATTGAAGACCCGAATTTCGATAATAAAATAACTTGGCAAGAACTTCCTGGTGAGTACGGTTTCAAAAGAAATAAAGCAGAAGATTCTTTTGGTCCAGCTGAGCAAATAGCTGGTGATAAAGCGCCACTTTATCTATTATACGATACTCCCGCTTCTGGTGATGCTGCGATTGTAAAAGCTCAAGGTAAGTGGGATTCAGGGAAATGGACTCTTGAGTTATCCAGACCGAGAAATCCCGCAAATAAAGATATGCTAAAATTTGAGGTTTCTAATAATGGCTGGAGTGATTATCTATTTTCTACAGCAATACACTATAATGATGAACGGGAAAATCATAAAACAATGCAAGAGGGCGCTACTTTAAGAATGGTAGGGAAGGAAGTAAAAGAGTAAGGAATAAATTAAGAATTCTAAGAATAGGAGAGTTATGAGAAAATGACTATAAAGGAATTTAAAAGTAGCAAAAAGTTAGTTTTGTTGCTTTTGATTTTGGGTTTTGTTTTTACATCAAGTTTTGTAAAACCAACAAAAACATTAAGTGCCGGTCCAGAAAAGATTGGTATTTTTACAAATTCGTTTGGGTATTACATTTATGTAGCAGATCCGATTAAAAATCGCGTTATAAAATATTCAAGTGATGGCCTTTTTTTAGGTGTTCCAATACCTACAGTTTCAACACATGTTAGTGGTGAAAAATGGACCATTAAAAAAGTTGTCGATATTGTAACTTGTAGATTAACTGATGTTATAGGGGTTGCTGATGCGGGGACTGGGCACTCTTATATTTATGAGTTAAATGGACACACTCATCACAAAAATGGTAAGCCTGGATCAGGTAAAGGTGAGGTTCAGGAACTTTGGGATGTAGCAATGACTGAAATTGATGCTACAAAATCACAAGCTCTTTTAGATAGGAATGGTTGTAAGGTTTCTCATTGGCAACCACCTCCAGGCGGAATTAAGGATCCACGTGATGGAACATGGTTAAGAGATTTTGGAAGTAAAGGATCAGGTAATGGACAACTACTTTATCCTGAATCATGTGTTTATGATAGAGAATCAAATCTCTGGGTTGCTGATACCGGAAATAATAGAATTGTTAAGTTTGATATTAAAGGTAATTTCATTATGAATGTTGGTAAAGCTGGCTCAGGAAATGGCGAGTTTAAAGAACCTTGTGAAGTTGCCGTAGACTTTTATAAAGAGCAGGGCAATAAGCTTTATGTATTAGATAGGGGTAATAAGCGGGTTCAGGTATTTACTTCCAAAGGTCAGTTTGTTAAAGCATTTCCATTGAAAGAACTTAATACTCCATCTTCAATGACTGTTGACCTTGAAGGAAATGTATGGGTTTCTGATATAGCTTTAAATAAAATATTTAAATATAATAACAACGGTAAGCTCCTCCTTACAATTTCTAACGCTATAAATCCACAAGAGATAAAAAGAACTATTGTAAGAGTATATATTGGTAAGTACATTATGAAAGTAAATGATGAACCAAAAGCCATCGATGCTCCACCATTTATTGAAAGTGGAAGGACTCTTGTTCCAATAAGAGCGATTTCTGAACCTCTTGGGGCAAAAGTCGAATGGAATGAAAAGGATAGAAAAGTGACAATACGCCTTGGAGGGAATACAATTGAAATGTGGATAGGGAATCCTCAAGGTAAAATTAACAGTAAACCATACAAGATACCTGATGGTGTTCCGCCAAAAATAGTTAAAAACAGGACATTTGTGCCAGTGAGATTTGTTGCTGAAGGATTAGGTGCTGTTGTTAACTGGAATCCAAAAGATGCCCAAATTGGGTCAGGTGCAGTTACTGTATATTATCCAAAATAAAGATAATTTCCTCCTAAAATAATAACCCCAAAATTGTAAGATTAAATTTAGTAAAAAAAGATTGTTCAGTTATATAAAATTATATAAGTGGCACAAGAAAAGGATTAAAGATATTATTTTCATGCTTGTGTTAAAGTAAAGTTGAAAATTAAAATTGAACTCTCCCATTCATTAAGTTGTATTATTAATGTGAATGGGAGAGTATGTAATTTTTGATTTAGGATGATAGATGAGGAAAAGTTTATTAAAAAAAATAGGGGTTAATTTACTCGATATATTACTTATAGCTATTTTTATTTTCGTTGCATTTACGTTAATGTCAAGATCTTCTTCTGCAAGTATAAATTTCAACAATCTTCCTTCACCCGAAACAGTTAACGAAATACTAATTTCAGAATATAAGAGAACTCCACTCTCGCCAGAGTTTGATAATTCAGGTCTTTCTGCTAAATTTACCTCTCTTAAATATTCATTATTAGAATTTGCATCAAGTAACAAGTTCACAGCTTATTTTCTTAACTATTTTAATAAGTTAGGCTTTGGTAGCTCTGATTGCTCAAGTTGTGCTTATCCAGTTAGTGGTTGCTCAGATTATGAAACTCTTATTTATTACTACCCTGTTGATATTTCTTTAAAAGAACTTCATACAAAGATTAATAATGACCAAAAGTTATTAATAATTGATGTAAGAGATGAAGAAGATTATCTTAAAAGTCATATTCCATTATCAGTAAATATTCCACTTCTGGATATTGTAAATTTTATGATTACTGTTGACAGATGGAGTGAAATTGTCGTTGTAGGAGATAATTATATTCAAACAAAATTGGCAGCTGAAGCACTTCAAAGGCTTAACTTTCATAGGGTTCATAGACTTAATGTACCTGTTAGTGAATGGGATGGAGAAATCGAGAGTTTTGTTAATTAGATGAAAACAAGAGAGATTACTCAAATTGCTCTGTTTAGTGCCATAGGTTTTGTATTTTATGCTATTACTGCTCCCTTTATTGATGCAGCCTTGCCCTTAACAGGTTGTTTGATAAGACCCATGATTTTTTTAACGTATCTATCATCTCAATTCCATTTCAAAAAAAAAGCACTCATATATATCGCTTTGCTTAGTAGTATTCTTTATGCTATTGTTATACCTTGTTTTGTAAATGGTGCATCAATTCCTGTAAGCTTAGTATTTATACTTGTTTCAAATGAAGCAAGATCTAAATTTAATAGTTTTATTACAGTTATTGCTTCTTCTCTTGCTGCTTTTGCTGCACTTGCTCTTGTGGCTTTTGTTTTTAGTTCCAAAAGCAGTGATTTTATTACTATTCTTAAATCATTTCCAATTGTTTTTGCGTCAGTATTAGTAGTGGGTTTTATAAGATATAAATTCGGAAAGGTTAATTGCATTGGGTGCAATTTGTGTGATAGAAGTAATATTGCTCCATATATTGAGGAGTCTGATTTAAAGAAATGGAACAACTAAGTACAGTGAATTTAATTATGGTTAAGTTAATGAAAAGAATAATATCTTTAATAACTTTAATTTTATTAACTTTTTCTTTATTTTCCTGTTCAGGTGGAGAAAAAATACAAAAAGTTTATTATGGTGAAGATGAATTTGACAAAACTATGCTTCAGAACGTTAAAATCGAAGAACTAATAAATGATGCTAACAAGTATTCACTTTCTTTTGTTAGCGTAGAAGGCGAAATTGCTACTGAGTGTTCTGTTGGCTGCTGGTTTTTTTTAAAAGATGATATTGGTAATCAAATGTATGTTGACTTAAGTACTCAAAACTTTGCCATACCTCAAGCTGTAGGACATAAAGTTAAAGTTAGCGGTATTTTTGAAAACAGAGCTTCAAATCCAAGAATCATAGCTTATGAGGTAGAGTTCCTTGATGTTAAAGAATAAATATATTTTATATTTTCTCATATTATTATTTCTTTTCACCTCTATTTATAATGCTTTTGCTAATGAAACCGAAGAGGTAGTATTCTCTGTAAATAAGTATATTTTTTCAGTTGGAGGACAACCATTTAAACTTGATGTTGCGCCATCATATGATAATATCTCAAATCATTTTCTTATACCTTTAAGAGCTTTTGGTGAACTTTTAAGGTATTCAATAGATTGGAGTGAAACAGAAAGAAAAGCAACCCTTGTAAAAAATGGTTTATCAATTGAAATTTATGCAGACTTTCACAATTATTTGATTGATGGTGAAGAAGAATCAGTAAACCTTAAAATTAAAAATGATCGCATTCTTATTGATGAGAATTCCATTTCTAAAATTTTCAACACTATATTTAGTATTATAATCCCTCAAAAGGAGATAAAATTTTTTGTTCCAAGAAGTGAAATCCTTATTATTGCTATGGACTTTACATTAAAAGACACAGAAGGAAATCTCTTCAATTTGTATGAAACTTTAGATAGAAAAGATGTTAATTTGGTCATTCTTAATTTCTGGGCGACTTATTGTCCAATTTGCCTTAAAGAACTTCCCCAATTTGTCTCTCTTTATAATGATTATAAGGATAAAGGTGTTCTTGTTGTTGGCATAAACACAGATACTTCTTCTACAGAAGAAATGAGAAAACAAATAGTAAAAAAATATGGAGTTAATTATCCTATACTCTTAGATTTAAATAGCGAAGTTTATGATTTGTACTCTGTTTCAGGGGTACCCAATCTTTTTGTTATAAATGAGGATAGAGAAATAATTTTACACCATCTTGGTTCAAGTAGTTCTTATTTTAGCTACTTAAGAACATACATAGATAAATATCTTTCTGAAATCAAGAATTAGACTTATTAGATAACTTAATTGTAGCA
>JAGPKI010000026.1:9618-14550 GCA_018054005.1 Caldisericia bacterium | reverse complement strand
TCAAAAGTACATTTTCTATTTATTTTTTGACTATTTGAATAAGATTTTTTGTTAAGTGAATCAGTGAATTCTCTCTGATGAAAAGGCTCTAAAAAATCATCTGGAATTTCGTCTATAAATCTTGAGCGTGAAAATTTATTTACTTTTCCATATAGCTCTCTTGAAAGTGCATATGACAAATAAAGCTCTTCTTTTGCTCTCGTAATTCCAACGTAGCATAATCTTCTTTCCTCCTCAAGAGCATTGTTGTTGTTGTTTGAAAGATAATGAGGAAATATCCCCTCTTCAAGTCCAACTAAAAAAACTACAGGAAATTCAAGACCTTTTGCAGAATGAAGAGTCATAAGAGTCACTTTCTCATTTGATTCAGAAAAACTATCAACATCCGAGAGAAGTGATATTTGAGAAAGAAAAGCTTGAAGAGATTTATCTTCACTTTCATGCTCAAATCTATCTATTGCAGTAAGAAGTTCTTCGATATTTTCTATCTTTTCTTGCGCAACATAGTCTGGGAACTCCTGTGTTAATATATCTCTCAATTGCATTCTTTTAAGAAGATTTTGAGCAAGCTGTAATAGGCTGACTTTTCCAAATTCTTCTTTTGTTTTATCGATTATTTCAAGAAATTCAGAGAGTCCCTTTTTTCCTCTTGGCTTGAAATCTTCCATTTCAGTAAGAATCTTAGCAGCATCAAGAAAGCTTATATTTTTTTCTGATGCTATGGATTCAATTTTATTTATAAAGACAGCTCCAATATTTCTTTTTGGATAATTAATTACTCTTAAAATACTTATTCTATCATCCGGATTATCTATAATTCTTAAATATGCGAGAAAGTCCTTTATTTCCTTTCGATGATAAAACTTAAAGCCACCAAATATTTGATACGGAACCGAAGAAGCAATTAAAGCTTCTTCAAAATTTCGACTTTGAGCATTTAATCTATATAGTACCAAAAAATCGCTCAATTTTCTTCCTTCATGCTTCACTTTGTCTTCTATAATTCTTACAATCTTTTGAGCTTCATCTCTTTCATTTGCTGCTTGAATAAGTTGAACTGGTATTCCAATTTCTTTGTTAGTCCAGAGTATTTTTTTGTTTCTATTTTTATTATTATTAACTACAGAGTTAGCTACAGATAAGATATTTTCAGTAGACCGATAGTTTTGTTCGAGTTTTATAATTTTTGCCTCAGGAAATTCTTCTCCAAATTTAAACATAATTGAAGGGTTTGCCCCTCTAAAAGAATATATTGACTGATCATCGTCACCAACAATTGTAATCTTATTGATACCATTAGAGAGTAATTTTATAAACATATATTGAGCATAATTTATATCCTGATATTCATCTACGAATATATATTTAAACATTTCTTGAAAGGAAGAAAGCACATCTTTATTCTCCTCAAAAAGATGTACAGTTTTTACTATAAGATCATCAAAATCTAAGGCATTATTTTGTGTGATTTTTTCTTCATATAGAGAATACACAGATGAAACGATTTTAGAGAAATAATTAGAATCTCTAAAATTACTATATTCTTGACATGTTACAAGATTAATTTTTGAATCAGAAATAGCATTAAAAACAGCTTTAGGATTAATCTTTTTTATGTCTATATTTAACTCCTTCATAACTTCTTTAACTAGACTGAGTGAATCTTCTTCATCGAAAATTACAAAATTATTTCTTATCCCCAATGAATTTCCGAACATCCTCAATATCTTTAGGCAAATTGAATGAAATGTGCCTATCCATAAATTTTTTACTGAAATCCCGAGTAATTTTTCTAATCTTTCTTTCATTTCGTTTGCTGCTTTATTAGTGAATGTGACTGCAAGTATGTTATCTATGCTTATCCCTAAAGACAAAAGAAAAGCTATTTTATACGTTATTACTCGTGTTTTTCCCGAACCAGCTCCAGCAAAAACTGCTAATGGCCCATCAATATATTTGACAGCTTCTAATTGCTGCTTATTTAATTCTTTAAGAAAAGAATTTGATAAAGCTTTTTTTGTTTTCATTAAACAAACTTAAATTTCTTAGAAAGAACTTTACTTCTGCTCGTGAAATTAAGGTCAAATTCTGGATTTATAGTTTTCATAATTCTTTCAAAATTTGTTTTATCATTATCACCCACAACAGCCATTTCATGAGCCTCAGATAAAACTATAGGGTAACCAAAACCTTTGTCTAACTGATCTTTAATTTTCTTTGTTATAATAGAAACATTTTTGATGTTGTTTTGAGTAATCTCAATTCTTGCAAATTCATCCCTATTGTATATATAAAAAAAGTAAATCGGAAGTTTGTAAATATTTGTTATTTTAGCACGGCTTTGAAAAATAGGTGTTGCAACAAACTCATTAGAATCTACCTTAAAATAAGATTGAAAAAGAAAAGAGTCATCTATATTATCAAGGTAATAGCAAAATTCATCATTACACCTATTACAATCAAATGTGTTATTTTTGCAATTGTATATTTTCAAACAATTAACAACATCTTTAGCTTTTGAACCACTTATATAACCTACAATATAAATATTTCTTAACTCCCCCTTATTTAAAACCTCCGATATTTTATCAACTATAATCCTTTTAAGATTAATAGGTTTGTCCTGTAAATGCCATTGAACGAGCCCTCCATCCATAAACAATAAATCACCCTCTTTAAGTCTATCTATGAGATTTAGTGCTTCATCATATTCATGATAAGTTCTAATTGATGAAATTAGCTCTGTTCTTGAAAAAGAGCGAATATCGAATGTGTCCAAACCAGTAAATTCTCTAATTTCGTTTATATTAAAAATTTTGGGATACGAGAAACGGTATGGAACATCACAATTTTCATAATCAAGAATTATTGAGCCAATATTTATCAAAAAATCATAAACTCCAGACATTACATAATCGAAATTTTCAATTTGAGAACCATCAACGCTCCCTGCTCGATACATGTTTGATGAATCGTCAATGATTTGAAAATCTTCAAAACCTTTATAAGGATAAGCAAAAAGAAATGGAATGTTTAATAGATTAACCTTATCAAAAAAATCATGAGATGAATTTGAAAGGTTTTTATAAGATGACATCAATATCTCTTTATATTTTTCCTTAAACAGGAACATCTCTTTATACTGTTCGAAGAACTTACAAAGTTCAACACTTATTTTAGTTGTGTCTAACAATTATTCTCCTATTGATATTGACTATTGCGTATTTTTTGGAACGAAAACGTCTACATAAGCAGAGTAATCATTCTCCTTGAACTTATTATTTGTCTCCTCGTTAATAGTTTCTTCTTTTTCTTTTGGTAAAAGGTTCCTTCTGCTTAATTTTATTTTCTTTTGTTGAATATCAACTTCTATAATCTCAAAATCTATTACATCTCCAACAGAAACTGATTCTGATATTGAGTTTAATTTCTTATTGCTTAATTGAGATATGTGAATAAAGCCGTTGATTCCTTCATCTAATTCAACAATAGCTCCAAAACCAATATCTTTTACAATTTTTCCTGAAACAATATCGCCTACTTTATACTTACCGTCAATGTTTTCCCATGGATCAGGAAGTGTTCTTTTATAAGAAAGAGATATTCTATCTTTTTCATCGCTCATGCCAATTACTCTAACATTAAGCTTTTGTCCAACTTTTAAAATTTCAGAAGGATTGATTCCTTCGCGCCAACTAAGTTCTGAAATGTGAATTAAACCCTCGACTCCATAACCAATATCAATAAAAGCTCCATAATCTACTATACGGGTAACAGTTCCTTCTAACACAGAACCTATTTGAATGCTTGAAATTAAATCTTCTCGTTTTTCAAGAATCTCTTCTTCTTCAATAATTCTACGTGACACAACAATCCTTTTTTTTCTTCTATCAAATTCTATAATTTTAACAGGTAGAGTTTGTCCGACAAACTTATCCAGATTCGACTCTTTCTTAGCACTAACAAGCGTCGCTGGAAGAAATGCTTTGACTCCATTGTCAATCTCAACACTTAAACCACCCTTAATCTTTTCCTTAACTGTTACATCTATAGTCTGAAGAGCTTTAAAGTCTTCTTCGAGTTTATCAAATAATATCTGATTAGCAGCTCTCTTATTTGAGAGAACTACCCCTTCTGTGGGTCCTCCGCCTCTCATAGCTTTAACAACTATATCATTTCCAGCTTTAAACTGATTTTTAAGAGAGGAAGCTGGATCACAAATAATTTCTTCTTTTGGTATAAAAGCTTCGCTCTTTCTACCAACATCCACAAGTAAGAAATCATCGTCAACCTTTACAATTTTTACTTTGTAAATTCCACCTCTTTTGAACTCTTTAATCTGAAAATTTTTAAGTGACATAATTTCACTTTCAAACTCATCAAGCTCTCTATCTTCTTTAACCATAAACCACCTCATAACTAACAAAAAAACATAAAACAATAATATTTTAACATATATATTATATCTGTAAAGCAGGATTTAGTTTTTTGAGGAAGTGCTTTGTCTTTATAAGAATTTTAACTCTAAATAATTTTACATTTCTTTAGACAGAAATTAGTATAAATACTTCTGAAAATAATAACTCCAAAATTATAAGATTAAAGTTAGAAAAAATTTAGATTGTTTAAGCTATACAAGAGGTATACGCAAGGTTTAAGATATTATTTTTATGCTATTGTTGTAGCAAAAATGTCATAATATATTTAAATATTTTTATTTAATTCTTCGATAAGTTTTTTTGCTTCTTTATTAAGCTTACTAGCATCTGGTATATCTATTTCGATTTTAACTATAAAATTTCCTCTTTTGTTTATATTACCAGGATAAGGCAATCCTTTACCTTGAATTATGAATTCTTTCCCAGAATTTGTGCCGGGTGGTATTTTTAAACTTTCTTTACCATATGGAGTTGGTACAGTTATTGTAGTTCC
>JAGPKI010000026.1:0-9518 GCA_018054005.1 Caldisericia bacterium | reverse complement strand
CTTGTAAATACAGTTTCTTCTCCGCCCCTACCACCAAAAAAAGAATTTATTAAATCATCAAATATGCTTCCCCCAAAGCCTCCTCCGCTAAAAAAATCTCCAAAATCTTCTCTGTTGTAGTAAGCTTGTTGGCTACCAAAATCAGCTCCTGGTCCAGCTTGACCATACATATCATATTTTCTCCTCTTTTCAGGATCTGAAAGAGTATCGTATGCCTCATTAATCTCAGCCATTTTTTTCGTAGCATCAGGGGCTTTGTTTATATCAGGGTGATATTGCATTACAAGCCGCCTATAGGCGGCTTGTATTTCATCCTGAGATGCACTTTTTGAAACACCGAGTATTTCGTAATAATCTTTTGCCACTTTTAGATATCCTTTTATATATTATCTATTCTTCTGTAGCTTTACCCTCTACTGTTGGTCCTTCATTACCCTCACTTGAAGTTTCTGAGGATGTATTTTCACCAGTTGAGTAACTTTGTCCACCAGCAGCTCCTGTAGTTTCTTGTGACTTGTAAGCTTGTTCTCCAATCTTACTAATCTTATTTGAAACTTCATCTATTTTAGCCTGGAGCTCAGAAATCTTATTTTCTTTTATTAAATTCTCAAGTTCGTTGACACTCTTTTCAGCATCTTCTATAAGAGAATCGTCAACTTTCCCTTTAAAATCATTAATAGTTTTTCTTGCTGTGTATATAAGAGTATCAGCTCTATTTTTTAATTCAACTTCTTCCATTCTTTTCCTATCTTGTTCTTTAAATTGTTCTGCTTCGTTCTTCATTCTTTCAATATCTTCTTTGTTTAATTTACTTGCATTTGTTATGGTGATATGCTGTTCTTTGCCAGTGGCTTTGTCTTTTGCAGATACATTAACTATACCGTTTTCATCAATTGAGTAAGTAACTTCTATCTGAGGTACACCTCTCGGAGCTGGTGGTATACCATCTAATATAAATTTACCTAAAGATAGGTTATCTGCAGCCATAGGGCGTTCTCCCTGTAACACATTAATCTCAACAGCAGTCTGATTATCTGCAGCTGTTGTAAAAACTTGAGTTTTTGAAGTTGGTATAGGACTGTTTCGCTCAATCATTTTAGTAAACACTCCGCCAAGTGTCTCTATGCCAAGACTTAATGGCGTTACATCAACAAGAACAACGTTTTTAACTTCTCCAGATATAATTGCACCTTGGATAGCTGCACCCATTGCAACACATTCCATTGGATCTATTCCCCTCTCGACTTGTTTGCCCATATATTCTTCTATGGTTTTTTGAACTATGGGCATTCTTGTAGGTCCACCAACAAGAATTATCTTGTCAATTTGAGTTGGGGTTAATTTAGCATCTCTTAAAGCTTGTTCCATTGGCCCTCTGATTTTATCGACAATAGGTTTAACGAGAGATTCAAGTTTTGCTCGAGTTATCTTCATAGTTAAATGTTTTGGTGTTCCTGTAGAATCAACAGTAATAAATGGAAGGTTTATTTCAGTCTCTAAAACAGTCGATAATTCTATTTTTGCTTTTTCACAAGCCTCTCTAAGTCTTGGTTCAACTTTTGCATCTTTTCTTAAATCAACACCTTCTTGCCTTTGAAATTCATCACAAACATACTGGTAAAGTGCTCTATCCATATCAGTTCCGCCAAGTTGAGTATCTCCGGAAGTAGCTACAACTTCAAATACACCACCGCCAAAATCCATTATAGTAACATCGAGTGTTCCACCGCCAAAATCAATAACCATAATTTTCAAGTTTTTATCAGCCTTATCAAGGCCATAAGCAAATGCTGCAGCTGTCGGTTCATTAACCAATCTTACAACATCGAGTCCAGCAATTGTACCAGCATCCTTGGTTGCTTGTCTCTGGTCATCATTAAAATATGCTGGTACAGTTATAACAGCTTTTTCCACTGGTTCACCGAGAAATGCTTCTGCGTCTTTCTTTATCTTTTGTAAAATGAAAGCCGATATTTGCTGTGGAGTATATTCCTTTCCAAAAACTTTAATTTTTTCCTTTGTTCCCATTTTTCTTTTTATTGCTGTTATTGTGCCCTCTGGATTTAAAGCTGCCTGTCTCCTGGCTGGTTCTCCAACAAGGATTTGGCCATCTTTAGTAAATGCTACATAAGAAGGTGTTGTTTTTCCTCCTATACTAACTCCCTCAGCAGCTGGTATAATCGTTGGTTTTCCACCTAACATCACTGCTGCTGCAGAATTTGATGTTCCTAAGTCAATTCCAATTATTTTTGACATATAGTTTTCCTCCTTTTTTTATTTTTAATAATTTATCTAAATTAAGTATACCCTTTAAGTAGTAGTAGTTTCTTTTTTTGAGTTTACTACCACTATAGCAGGCCTAATAACTTTATTTTTTAAAATATAACCATCTCTAATAACATCTATTACAATATTATCATCAAGTTCTGGAATATCTCTACTACCTCCAAATTCATGAATGTTAGGATCAAAAGTTTTGCCAATAACTTCTACTTTTTTAATTTCGAGAGAGCTTAATACTTTGTTAATTTCTTTGTTTGTCATTTCTATGCCTTCAATAATTGCTTTTACATCACCACTCTTTTGGGCTGCTTCAGCTATTCTATTTAAATTATCTGATACATCGAGGATGCATTTGGCAATTTGAGCAGTTATATTTAGCTTTAAATCCTCTCGCTCTCTATCATATATATTTCGAATATTAGAAATTTCTTTCTGCAAATAATTTACTCTATCTTTTAATTCTATATTTTCTTTCAAAACTTCAAGAAATAGAACTGTTAAATTTTCAAGATATACACTATCCCTATTCACGTTAATTTATCCCTTTCCTCAATTTTAATATCGTTTACAATTTTTCAAAAACTCTATTAATATTTTTCCCAATCTATTACTTTTAAATAACTTTTTAGTTCATTTACAGTAAAAGGACCTATAATTCTTCTTACTACTTTATGGTTTTCATCTATTAGAAGTGTTGTTGGGCTAACTGTCACTCCTAATGCTTGAAAAGTATTTGTATCAGTGTAATCTGAAAATATAACAACCTCTAAATTATCAGGTTTTTCCTTTTTAAACTCTAATAAAGTATCTTCAACAATTTTACAGTTTTCGCATAATCCTGTACCAACGCTTAAAATAAGTTTTTTATTCTTGAGTAGTGCCTCTTTAATTGATTCTGAAAGGTTTTTTGAATTTGGATCAATATATTCACTTTTGTTGTTAACAAATCTCTGACAGCCTGAAATAATCAATATACACAATAGAACTAATATTAGAAATATACTCTTCTTTCTTGAAAAATACATTACTTACCCTCAATTTTTTCATTATAAGCATTCATAGCAAACCTATCAGTCATCCCAGCAATATAATCAATGATTTTTCTTACTCTTATATATAAAGAATCTTTAGAATAGAATTTTTCAAATTCAACCAGATAATAATAAAAAAGTTCAGTAATCATATTTATAGCTTTCTTTCTCTCTTTAACTGTCTCCTCGTTAGAATAAAGTCTAACAGTTAAAAATTCTTTTGTTAACTCAAGAGCTTTTTCTCTTTCAGGATTTAATTTTATTTCTTCACAATTTAAAAAATTTGAAATTAAATCCGACGCAAAATAATTTATGATGTAAGAGGTTCCCTTACTTAAAATTGGTTTTAAAGAGCGTGGTAGTTCCTTGATTTTTATGTATCCAGCTCTTAATGCATCATCAAGATCATGATTAATGTAAGCAATCCTATCAACTATTCTAACTAATTCACCCTCGAGAGTCTGGGGAAGATCGTCAGAGTCTATGATTTCACTAAGTGAAGTAAGTCCCTTTGAATGATTGAGAATTCCATCCCTAACCTCCCATGTTAAATTCAATCCAAGATAATCTCCTCTAACCTCTAATTCATCCACTATTCTTAAACTAAATTCAGCGTGCTTAAATCTTCCACTTTCAATAACTTCCTTATAGCATTTATCAAGAGCAGATTCTCCTGTATGCCCAAAAGGAGGATGCCCTAAATCATGACCTAAAGCAATAGCTTCAGTAAGATCAGAATTAAGTCCTACGGCTTTTGAAATATCGGTTGCTATTTGCATAACCTCTAAAGAATGAGTGAGCCTTGTTCTAAAATGGTCATTTTCTGGTGAAATAAAAACCTGAGTTTTATTTTGAAGACGCCTAAATGCCTTAGAATGGATAATTCTATCTCTGTCTCTCATAAAATCAGTTCTAAAGGGAGACTTTTGTTCTTCAAAAATCCTCCCTTTAGAACAAGAGGCAAAAGCTGCCTTTTTATTAAGAAATTTTAATTCTTGATACTCTATTATTTCTCTTGTGTTAATGTATCACTTTTCTCCTTTTTGTGGAGAATAGATGCTCTTGCTGCAGAAAGCCTTGCAATTGGAACTCTAAATGGAGAGCAGCTAACATAATTTAAACCCACTTCATCACAAAATTCAATGGATTTTGGATCACCACCATGTTCTCCACAAATACCAACTTTTAAGTTAGGATTTACTGACTTTCCATTTTCGGTTGCTGTTTTAATTAACATTCCTACTCCTTCTCTATCAAGTGTCATAAAGGGATCATCTTTAAGAATTTTATTTTCAATATAGAAGGGAAGGAATTTATTTGCATCATCTCTTGAAAATCCGAAAGTCATCTGAGTTAAATCATTCGTTCCAAAAGAGAAAAACTGAGCAACTTTCCCTATTTTATCTGCTGTTAAAGCAGCTCTCGGTATTTCAATCATTGTTCCAATACTATAGTTTAATTCAACTCCTTGTTCTTTAAAAACCTTTCTTGTTTCATCTTCAATAATTTCTTTCTGGTTTATGAGTTCTTCTTCTGTACCAACAAGTGGAACCATTATTTCAGGGGTTATTGTGAGCCCTTCATTTTTTACTAAATAACAGGCTCCTTCAATTATAGCTCTTGTTTGCATCCTTGTTATTTCTGGATAAGTAATCCCAAGCCTGCAACCTCTGTGACCAAGCATTGGGTTTACCTCTTTAAGGGATTCTATTTTTTCTCTAATCTTAGAAGGTGAAATATTTAAATCTTTAGCTAGAACTTCTATTTCACTATCTTTTTTTGGTAAAAACTCATGAAGAGGTGGATCAAGAAGCCTAATAGTTACAGGTAATCCCTTCATCACTCGGAATATTCCAATAAAATCATTCCTTTGCATTGGAAGAATTTTTGTAAGAGCCTTTTCTCTTCCTTCTTTATCATCTGCTAAAATCATTTCTCTTACTGCATTGATTCTATCACCCTCAAAGAACATATGCTCAGTTCTACATAAGCCTATCCCCTCTGCTCCAAATTTTCTTGCCTGTTCAGCATCTTTTGGTGTGTCAGCATTTGTCCTTATTTTGAGTCTTCTAATTTGATCAGCCCAGGATAACAGAGTTTCAAAATCTCCGCTCAACTCAGGCTCTATTACAGGTACTTCCCCAAGAAAAACCTCACCTGTTGAGCCATCAATACTAATTGTCATGCCTTCACTAACTATTGTCCCATCTTTTGTTTTGAAGCATTTTTCTTTTTCAAAAACAAGAATATTTTCTGCACCAGTTATACAGCATTTACCCATCCCTCTTGCAACTACTGCTGCATGAGATGTCATACCTCCTCTTGAAGTAAGAATTCCTTCTGCACTGTTCATTCCTTTTATATCCTCTGGAGAAGTTTCAGTTCTAACAAGTATAACTTTTTTCCCTTCTTCCGCTGCTTTTTCAGCATCATCAGCACTAAAAACAACTGAACCAATTGCAGCTCCGGGGGAGGCTGGCAAGCCTATCGCTAAAAGCTTAAAATCCTTTTTCTTACTATCATCAAAACGTTTATGCAGGAGCTGGTCAATTTGTGAAGGCTCCACTCTTAATATAGCCTCTTCTTTAGAAATTACTCCTTCTCTTTCAAAATCAACTGCGATTTTAACGGCTGCTTGGGCAGTGCGTTTGCCAGAACGCGTTTGAAGCAAATAAAGTCTTCCTTCTTCAATTGTAAATTCGATATCCTGCATATCTCTATAATGTTTTTCAAGGGTTTCACATATATTAACCAATTTTTCATAGACGCTCGGTAAAACATCTTTTAGTTTTGTTATTTCTTCAGGTGTTCTTATACCAGCAACTACATCTTCTCCCTGAGCATTAATTAAAAATTCTCCATAGAGAGCTTTTTCTCCTGTGGAAGGATTTCTTGTAAAACAAACACCAGTTCCAGATTTCTCCCCCATATTTCCAAATACCATGCTTTGTACTGTAACAGCTGTGCCAAGTAGATTTTCAATTTTATTTAACTTCCTATATACTAAAGCTCTATCGTTAAACCATGACTTAATAACCGCTTCTATTGCTTCGACAAGTTGTTGCCAGGGATCCTGTGGAAAATCTTTTGAGGTTTCACTTCTATAAAGTTTGTGATACTCACTAATAACTTTTTTAAGATCAGCAACACTTAATTCAAAATCGTATTTAATATTTTTTTCTTTCTTTACATTAGATAAGATTTGCTCAAATTTTTCATGCTTAATGTTATAAACAACATCACCAAACATCTGGAGCAGCCTTCTATAGGAATCATAGGCAAATCTTTCGTTACCTGTATTTTTAAGCCACTTTTCAGTAATTTCATCATTCAAGCCTAAGTTCAATATCGTATCCATCATACCTGGCATACTTACTGCCGCACCAGACCTTACAGAAACAAGCAAAGGATTATTTGGATCTCCAAACTTCTTCCCAACATTCTCTTCCACTTTTTTAAGATGCTCTCTTATTTCATCAAACAAGCCATCAGGATAAGTATTATTATGCTTATAATAATAATCACATACCTCTGCGCTAATAATAAAACCTGGCGGAACAGGTATACCAAGCTTTGCCATCTCACAAAGCCCCGTTCCTTTTCCACCAAGAATGTCTTTCATTTCTTTTGAGCCTTCACTAAATTGGTAAACAAATTTTTTGTTCATAAACTTTACCTCCAAATTCAAAATACAATTTTTGAAAATTCTGCAAAATTAGATAATAATTCTTTAATTTTAGATAGAAGTGCAAGCCTATTTTCTCGCGTTTCTAAATTTTCAGTCATAACTAAAACATTATCAAAAAAAGATGTAACTGGTTCATTAATCTTGTAGAGTGAATTCATTTTTTCTAAATAATCATTGGTTTTGAAATAATCGTTCTTGACTTCTAAATAAGCTTTGTAAAGATTCATTTCAGCTGGATCAGTAAATAATTCTTGTATTACCCCTTCTGATTTAATTTTAGTTCCTTTAAGGATATTATTTATTCTGGTATATGATTCACATAGGGTTTTAAATTCGGGCTTCTCTCTTTCCTTCTCGATAATTTCACCTTTTACTTTAAGTTCAAAAGGATTTACAATTAAACTTTCATTAATCAAAGCATTTACAACATCATATTTAAGAGTTGAAGCAAGGATATTTTTAAGACGAATATTATAGAAATCAATTAATTTACTAATAAAGTTTTCTTCAAACTCTATATTATTTATTCTCCTGTAGGCTTCCATGGAGGTTCTGAATAAGCTTAAAATATCGATCGGAATGTATGAATAAAGTAATATTCTAATTAAGCCAATAACAGCCCTTCTCACTCCTAAAGGATCATATGAACCTGTTATATCTATGCCAGTCCAGAGTGCACCTATAAATGTATCAGTTCTATCAATTATTCCTAAAACTCTGCTTAAAATACTTTCAGGAACTTTGTCGCTTTCATAAATTGGTAAATAATATTCATATAATGCATTTGCAATCTCAGGCTCTATTCCTTCTTCTAAAGCATAAATTTTACCCATTGCTCCCTGAAGCTCCGGAAACTCATAAACAAGTTTTGTAGTTAAATCTACTTTTGAAAGCTCAATAGCTCTAATCAATTTATCTCTTTGAACAATTCCATCAAATAAAGTTGATAGAATTTTCATCCTCTCTATTTTCTGGCTGATGGTTCCGAGTTTTTCAATAAAGATTATTCCTGAAAGAGCTTCTCTTCGTTCATCTAATTTTTTCTTTCTATCCAATTCAAAGAAATATAGTGCATCTTTGAGTTTTGCATTTACGACCTTCTCATAGCCAGCACGAACTACTTCAGTGTTTCTTGGTCCATCCATTACAAACACAAACTCATTTGTTAAAGCATCATTATTATCATTGATCGTAAAACATTTGAGAGATTTTGCTAAAACTGTTGAGATAACAATGTCTGGTAGCATTAAAAAATCTTTTTCAAATTTTCCATCTACACAAACAGGAAATTCTGTAATGTTAACATTTTCAATTAGAATATTCTCTTTAAATGAAGAAAGTCTCTCCTTTATCATATTCATTCTATCGGTAGAAGAGATTATTACTCTATTATTAACCATTAACTCTTTATAATTTGATGCATTTTCAATACTTATTTCAGGGTAGCCCCTTAAACCTTTTTCGATCCTACCACTTTTAACGCCACAAATTTCTAAGTTTATTATATCCTCTCCTAATAAAGAGACGATCCACCTTATAGGTCTTATGAAAATTATTCCATCCCATCTCATTTTTTTAGAGTATGGAAGATTTAATAAAAATGTTGGGAATTTATTCTCAATTATTGTTCTTGTTTCGAGATTTTCTTGAGCAGTTGAGCAAAAAATATATTCTCCTTCTTTGGTTGTTTTAACATACCATTTATCTGTATTACATTTTTCTAAAAATTTTGTTAATGCTTTTGTAGGACTCCCATCTTCTGCTAATGCAATATTTTTGGGAGGTCCCTTTATTTCCATTTCTGGAATATTTTGCTTCAAAGCCATATCTTTCGCTGTAAAAATCATTCTTCTTGGAGTTAAGAAAATCTCTTCTCCGCTTCTGCTAATATAATTCTCATCAAGAAATGAACTAAAAGAAATTGAGAGAAGATTAGCGAGTTCATCCATATAGGAGGATGGTAATTCTTCTACCCCAACATCGATTAACAAATCTTTACTCATTTTTGCCATCCGTATATAATTTCGCAGCCTTATTAGAAAGCTCTCTTACTTTTGAAATATATCGTGCTCTTTCAGTTACAGATAACGCTCCTCTTGAATCAAGAAGATTAAATGTGTGGGAACACTTTAAAGCATAGTCATAAGAAGGCATAATCAAGCTTTTCTCGATACAATATCTTCCCTCAGAAAGATATATCTCAAACAATTCAAGAAGTCGATCTATTGAAGCTTCTTCGAGAGAATATTTTGAGTATTCTATCTCTTCCATTAACCTTAAATCTTTATACAATACTCCTTCTCCCACCTCAATATCATAAAAAGATGATTTATTTTGAATATACATTGCAATACGCTCAAGGCCATAGGTTATTTCAACTGCTGCTGTTTTAAGGTCTATACCGCCCGCCTGCTGAAAATATGTAAACTGGGTAATTTCCATACCATCAAGCCACACTTCCCATCCAACTCCCCATGCTCCAAGAGTTGGAGATTCCCAATTATCCTCAATAAACC
>JAGPKI010000156.1 GCA_018054005.1 Caldisericia bacterium | reverse complement strand
AAGCCCATAAAGATCAATATAGATCATCGGGCGAGCCTTTCATTTTACATCCTTTAAATGTAGCAAAAATCCTTGCAGAACATCATGCCTCAGCGGATATTATAATAACTGCTCTTTTGCATGATGTTGTTGAGGATACAGGTATTGGATTGGAAGAGATTAAAGAAAAATTTGGAGAGGACATTTCTGAGTTAGTTAAACTTCTTACGGGTTTAAAGAGCATAAATTTTAGCTCTGAAGAAGAAGGTCAGGCAGAAAATTTAAGAAAATTGCTTCTTGCAATGGCATCTGATGTAAGAGTAGTTCTAATTAAAATAGCTGATAGAGTTCATAACATGAGAACATTAAACTATTTAAGTCCTGAACGACAATTAAAAATTGCCCAGGAAACAATGGATATTTATGTTCCAATAGTTCATAGACTTGGGATGTATGCTTTTAAGTGGGAATTAGAAGATCTTTCATTTAGATATATTCATCCTGAGGAGTATAAAAAGCTTGCAAAACTTGTTGCCAAAAGAAGAAAAGATAGAGAAGAATATATAAACAAAGTAATTAATATACTTTATAGTGAATTATCTAAGAATTCTATAAAATGTAAAATTGAAGGTAGACCAAAAAATTTATACTCAACCTATAAAAAGATGGAACGTAATCATATACAATTGAATGAAGTTTATGACCTTTTCGCTGTAAGAGTTTTAGTTCAGAATATAAGTGATTGTTATACGGTCTTAGGAATAATACATAATATCTGGAGACCTGTTCCTGGTAGAATTAAAGATTATATTTCTTCTCCAAAGCCAAATGGATATCGCTCTCTTCATACAACAATCTTTGGACCTGGCGAAGAACCTGTCGAGATTCAGATAAGAACATTCGAAATGCATGTAAATGATGAAGTTGGAATAGCTGCTCACTGGAGATATAAAGAAGGAGCTGCAGGAGATAAGGATTTTGATGAGAAGGTTAAATGGTTAAGACAACTTATAGATTGGCATGATGAAACAAGTAGCGCAGCTGATTTTGTTCAATCGGTAAAATTTGACCTTTTTAGGGATGAAATATTTGTTTTTACACCAAAAGGGAAAGTAATAGATCTTCCAGTCGGGGCAACACCAATAGATTTTGCTTATAGAATTCACACAGATATTGGGAATTCTTGCATAGGCGCAAAAGTGAACGGAAGGATTGCTCCACTTGATTATAAGCTTCAAACCGGTGATAGAGTTCAGATATTGACTTCAAAAATACCTCATGGTCCAGGAAAAGATTGGCTAAATATCGCTCGTTCTGCTTCTACTCGAGCTAAAATTAAAACTTGGTATAAAAAACTTGAAGCAAGCGAAGAAGAGGCTGAAAAGGAAGAAACTCTCAAAAAGGAGACAACTTCAAAAGTACAGAAAAAGCCTGCAAAGTGCTCCGAGAAGGAAAAATATGTTGTTATGGTTGATGGTTGCGAAGATCTTCCAATTACTTTTCCTAAATGTTGTAGTCCTGTTCCATATGATGAAATAATTGGTTATATTTCAAGAGGTAAGGGAATTACAATACACAGGAAAAATTGCCCTAACACTAAAACATTAGAAAAAGATAGGATTATACCTGCTCATTGGTGTAATATAGATGATACATCGTTTATAACTGGTTTATTTATTCGAGCAAAAGATCAGCCTGGAGTATTAGCGGAAGTATCAAAAGCAATTTCTGACGAAGGAATAAATGTGATTGACCTTAAAGCAAAAGTTTTGCTAAATGATATAGCAAAAATATCAGCCAAAATTGAGGTAAAAAACATTATTGAATTGTCTAAATTAATGGATAAACTCTCGAAATTATCATGTGTTCAAAAAGTAAGAAGGGTTTAAATTAATGCGAATCGTCATTCAGAGAGTCTTGTCTGGCAAAATAATGGTTAACAATGAAGTTATCTCCGCGATAAATAAAGGTTTAGTAGTATTTGTAGGGATCGAAAAAAGTGATACCGAAAAAGATGTTTTAGAATTAGCAAGAAAGATAAGCAATATTAGAATTTTTGAAGATGAAGCTGGAAAGATGATGTTTAAACTTCCAGATAGTGGAGAAATTCTTCTAATTCCTCAATTTACTCTCATTGGAAGCTTAAAAGGAACACTAAGGCCTGATTTTACTGATGCTATGGAACCAACTAAGGCAAGAGAGCTTTTTTATAAGCTTTCCAAAAGTCTTAGAGAGGAATACTCACGAATCGTTAAAGAAGGAGCATTTGGCGAACATATGATTGTAGATCTTGGAATTGATGGACCTGTAACAATAATTTATGATACGAGGAGTAAATAGTGAAGTTAGAAACCATAGTTTGCGGTAGAATTTACACAAATTCATATATATTATATGATGATTTTAATAGATGCTTCATTATTGACCCAGCTTCAGGAAAACCTATTTTAGATTACATTAATGAAAATTCCTTAAAGATTCAGGCTATTCTTTTAACTCATGGTCATTATGACCATATTGATGGTATACCGGATATTCTTAATAGTTTCAAAGACATACCGATCTATATTGACGAGGACGATAAGAATTGTCTCTTTGACCCTTTATGGAATGGTTCTTTTGATACAGATGCTCCTGTAATTATAGCAAATGCTAATAAAGTACTAAATTATGAAAAAGATTTAAAATTTGATAATGCTTCATTCAAAGTGTTCAAGTTTCCAGGACATACCCCCGGAAGTGTAGTATTACAATATGAAAAAATGCTTTTCACTGGAGATTTTATTTTTAGAGGATCTGTAGGGAGGACAAATTATTATAGAGGTTCTAGTCGAAGTATGATGGAATCACTAAATAAGTTTATTGAGATTTTTGGAAATATTAATTACGATTTTAAAATATACCCAGGGCATATGGAGTCTACAACTTTAAGTTATGAGTTGCTTCATAATCCATTTCTCGTTAGAATTATAAATTCGAATAAGTGATATATGGGGCAGTAGTTCAGCTGGGAGAACGCATCCCTCGCACGGATGAGGTCAGCGGTTCAAATCCGCTCTGCTCCACCATGTTGAATTAACTGCCGAAAAAATTTTATAATTTTTTGTAGCACCTTCATAAAAATATTGTATAATATTAGATACTGATAGCGCTTTTTCTATCATTAAATGAATCATAAAAATCATAGAGGAGATGGAAAAGTGAGTTCAACAATTAGTAATTATTTATCAAAATTAGAGTTTGGTAAGCCGCTGAAGTATAAAAACATGGGTGTTATTCCTTTATTTACTTCTA
>JAGPKI010000025.1 GCA_018054005.1 Caldisericia bacterium | reverse complement strand
GCGTTAAAACTCAAATTAAAACTCATATTTAACTTACACCACTTAAGTTTTCAAGGTAAGTTACAAAAATAGCTTAAATATTTTAACTACAATAAAAATATTGTCAAGGGGGTGTATGAAAATAAGTTTTAATTTCTGGACAGACTGATTTAATCTCTAAAAGTAGATTATCCACTAAATTTCTTGGAATTTTTAATTCAATTTTAACTAAATGAGAAAAATCTTTATTTACGACATTTACATTATTTTTAGCAAAAATGTGATATATTATTTCATAGTAATTATAAGGGAATTCTATACTTAGATTTATTAACTCAGTTATTTCTTCAACTGAAGCATTTTTAAGTGCTTCATTAGCAGTATTTAAATAAGCTTTAAGGAGATTGCTTTTACCTAACTTAACACCACCAAAATACCTCACAGTAACAATAGCTGTATTTACAATTGAATTAATTTTAAGAATATTAAGCATAGGTATGCCTGCAGTCCCATAAGGCTCTTTATCGTCTGAAAACTTTTCATAAATGTTAAATTTATCTGATAAAATCCTCAAAGCGAATGTATAGTGTTTTGCATCTTTGTATGTTTCCTTTACTTTACCTAATTTTTCCTTAAAATCATCCATATTTTTAATAGGCAAACAGATGGAAATAAATTTTGAATTCTTTTCAGTATATGAACTTATACTTTCTTTAGTAACGTATTTCATAATTCTCTACTAACAAACAAGCGGAGGAATAGCTTAAAATAAACTACCTCCTCCGCTTGTAATTAAATATTCTTTTAATATTTAAATCTTAAGTTTCGGGTCTAATGCATCTCTTAGTCCATCACCTATAAAATTAAATGATAGTATTGCAAGGAATATAAATAATCCTGGCCATATAACAAGGTGTGGAGCATTCCATAAAAAGTTTTGTGCATTCTGTAACATATTACCCCATGTAGGCGTACTTGGATCAATGCCAAGTCCTAAGAAACTCAATGTAGACTCGTAAATAATTACTCCTCCAATACTAAGTGTTATTGAAACAAGCAATATTGCAAGAGTATTAGGGAATATATGTCTTAAAATAATTCTTGCATCAGAGCAACCTATAGCGCGAGAAGCTTCAATAAATTCGCTTTCTTTTATCGATAAAACCATCCCTCTAACAAGCCTTGCAGTGCCAGCCCATCCAAATATTACGAGTATTATGAGAATATTCCACATAGAACCACCCCAAATTCTTGCAAAAACCACAAGGATAGGTAAAGTTGGTACACAAAAGAATATTTCAACAATTCTCATAATTACTGAATCAAGCATTCCGCCGTAATAACCAGATATAGATCCAACGACACCACCAATCAATGTTCCTGATACTGCACCAAGGAAACCAATTAAAAGTGAAATTCTTCCACCATATAGGATTCTTGCCCATTCATCGCGTCCAACATCATCTGTACCCAACAAATGACCTTCTGTTAATGGTGGTAAAAATCTTTTTAAAAGATTGGTTTTTGATGGATCTACCCCTTTCGAAAGAAGTGGAGCTAATACTGCCATTAGAACCAATACAGTTATAATCACCAACCCTACAACAGCAAGTTTATGTCTAAAAAACCTCTTTGCAACCATCTGAAAATAAGTATACTCTTTAGCACTACTAATCTCGGTTAAGCCATTTTCTGTAGATGAAGTATAGTTATGAATATCTTTATTATTTTTTCCTACCATCTATTTTCTCCTTATCTATAAGTAATCCGTGGGTCTAAAAATGCATACGCAATATCTGCTATGAGAGTAAAAATAACAGTAAGGAAAGCCATAAACATTATAGATGTCATTGCAAGAGTATAATCATTATTCATTACTGCTTCAAATGTTAGCTTTCCCATGCCTGGCCAGCCAAAAATTTGCTCTATTATAATAGATCCAGCAAAAAGACCAGGAATTGATTGAATCAATATGGTTGCAATAGGGATCATAGCATTCCTTAGAGCATGCGAAAAAATAACTTTCTTTTCTGGTAGACCTTTTGCTCGAGCAGTTCTTACATAATCTTGTCTTATAACTTCGAGAAGAGCAGATCGAGTATAACGAGTAAGGGAAGCAAGGCTAACAATAGAACTCGATAAAACTGGTAAAATAAGGTGTTTCACTCTATCAACAAATTTTGCAAATAGAGGTGCTGCCTCATAAGATACTTCTACTCCTTTAACAACAACTTTATCGGAAAACATCCCGGTAAAGGGTAGCCTATAGCCCTTAGGAGGTAAAACACCAAAAATGATTATAAGCATCAACGCAAACCAAAAAACAGGTATGGCAGCACCAGTAAAAGCAAGAAATGTAAAAATATAATCAAATGTTGAATATTGCTTAACTGCCGAGAATATACCAAGAGGAAGCGAGATTAACACTATAATTAGTAGAACTATAGCCTGCAAATATATTGTATTTGGAATACGCTGCATGAGAAGCTCAAAAGTGGGAGTATAATATTGTCTCGATATACCAAAATCCTGATGTAATAAAGCATTTTTTAGCCAGTAAAAATATCTCACTACAATAGGCTTATCAAGACCCTGTTGCTTTATGTATTCGTTTATTTCCGTCTGTGTTATCATTGGATTCATAGTTTTTAAAAGCTGTACAGGGTCATCCATTTGGCCAAGGATTATAAACGCAAGAAAGGAAATTATGAATAGTATCAACAATCTCTGAAGTAACTGTCTAACTATATACTGCCACATACAAAAACCTATCCTTCCTGTATAACATCATCATTAAAATCTACTTTATCTATCCCAATACCACCATGGAGCGTTCCATGTCATAGCAGTTTGAGTCCCGGTTGGTCTAAAGCCTCTTAAATCTTTATGGACACTTGATACATCAGATCTTGTAAACAATGGAAGAGATGGAAGTTCATCAGTTAAAATCCTCTGACACTCTCTAAGTTTAGTATAAATTTCTTCTTTGTCCATTGATTTAAATACATCGTTAGTTAATTTATCAACTGTTTCATTTTTATAACCTGTAAAATTTTGCCCTGTATAACCATTTTCTTCAGTAGGGATCTGTGATGAATTCACAATAGAGTATAAATTTGAGTTGGGACCCATAACCCATGCATACATAAATGCTGAAGGTCCTGAAAATTGCCTTGTCTGAAGTGTAGTTCCAAAGAAGCTTGTTGAGTTTTCATTTTTTACAAGAACCTCTATGCCAAGTTCCCTCCACTGATCAGATATAACTGCTTGAACCTGTTCCCTTGTCTTGTTCCCAGCAGTAGTTGAAAATATTATTGATAAAACCTTACCATCTTTCTCGCGTTTGTTTGTAGAATTATTTAACTTCCAACCAGCCTCATCAAGAAGTTCTTGAGCTTTTTCTGGATTGTAATCATATTTTATAATCTGTTCTTCATCATATGCTGGATGTTTTGGGGGAAGCCAAGAGTGAGATACTGGTTGCACTCCACCAAAAAATTGGTCAACAATTACTTGCCTATCGATACCATAAAGAAGAGCTTTCCTTACCCTTACGTCTGATAGTTCAGGATAGTCAATAGTTAAATCGATATGTTCCCATGTTAGAGAAGGAGTAAATACTGCTTTGTGAGAACAATCTGGAGTTTTTACAATTTGCTGAGCTTGATCAAAAGTAAATCCAACTAAAGTCATATCAGTATTACCTGCAAGAGCAGAAGCAAGAAGGGTATCAGTGTTTTCAATTGTTCTGAAAATAATTTCATCAAGCAAAGGCCTTCCATACAAGAAATTATCATTTGCTTCAAGAGTAATAGTTTGTCCTTTAACCCAGTTTTTTACCTTATAAGCACCGCAGTGGAAAGGTTTTTCCTTGTATTCACTTTCAACTGCTTTGCGGATAAATGCTTCGTCGTTTTTATACTGCTCAGATTTGAAAGTCTCATCTTCTGGAGTATCAGGGTTATCTTCTACGTAGTAATTAGGATCATTTAAATTGTATGGCTTTAATTCATAGTTAAATTTCTCAGTAAACCACTTCTTGGGCATAAGACTGACGCCAAGATTAGCATAAAAGTAGTGAGTATTCCAATAAACTTTAATGGTATTAGCATCAACTGCCTCTATTTTGTCAATCCACTTATCAACCATAGTATGCACAGTAGGAAAAGCCGGATGATTGAAGAAATAGTGAGCAAATACAAAATCTTCAGGAGTGATGAGTGTCCCGTCAGACCACTTTAGATTACTTCTCAGCTCGTAAGTTACTTCCATTCTGCCATCATCAAGTATTTTCCATAAACCATTTTCCTTTGTTGGTACTCTCTTTACCATAATAGGATAGAGACACCAATTTTCATCCCAACCACCTATCATACCATTATACAAAAGATCAGTAATTTGAGACATTGCGCTCATTGTGTCAGCTCCGCTAAACAATGTCTTAGGTTCTTGAGCCTGTCCAATAACAAGACTTCCGCCTCTCTTAGGTGGGTGAGTAAGCATATAAATACTATGACATGCTTCTCCAACTAATAAAGATGCCTTTGGCAAACAATACCTTAAATCGTCGCCTTCTTTGTACTTATAGTATAACATCTGATATTCAGGAAGATAACAAATTGTCATCGGACCAACTGCTTCAGATGGTATTTCATCGTAAGCATCCTGTGCAGGAATTAATGGTTCCGTATACCCAGCAGCATCTGCTTTTGCTTTTTCGCCCCAGGCATTAACAAGCCATATTGATGCATCATAACGTAAAAGTGGTTCATCCGGTTTAAAATTATCTGTTTTAGGAACTATATCATTCACAGCAGCAGTAATAATATAATCATGATAGGAGTTGTTTTTAGGTACATCTTTAAATTCATGACCACTATCAACAACCTGAAATCCCTTAGCAGTGATAAGCCATTTTAAGAATTCCCCTCTTGTGATTTCTCTTAAAATATCTTTCGTGTCATCTTTTGTAACAACACCTGCTTCTACCAAATTGTCAACATACTCTTGTGTCCACTCAAGAGTTCCCTGTTTTTCTTCTGGAATTGTAGTTTCTCCTGGTCCTGCTGGTTTTTTGCAATTTGAAATAGCTCCAAAAGCTAAAAGAAAAACAACCAAAAAAGCTAAAAACCGCTTCATTTTCATAAATAAAACCTTCCTTTCTTTTTTATAAATTAAAATTTCTCTATATAAAAACTACAAAATAAATTTAATATATTTGAGTTAAAATTATATTAAAAATTTACCATAAACCAAAAAGTTTTATTTCTCTTTCCAAACAAATATTAAATTTATTATAAACCGTTTCTTCAACATACCTAATCAAATCATAAATATCCTGTGCTTTTGCATTATTAGAATTTACAATGAAATTAGCATGTAAATCAGAAATTGAAGCGCCTCCTATGCTGTAACCCTTAAGGCCAGCTTCTTCAATAAGTTTGCCTGCAAACGTTTCAGGAGGATTTTTCCATATACAACCTGCATTTGGTAAATTTAAAGGTTGTGTTCTTAATCGTTTGTCCTGAAGTATTTTGACTCTCTCAGATATTTCGCAAAATTCATCTTTTTTTAAATTAAAAACAGCATCGAGAATTATTTTCCTTCCTTTTTGAATTATGCTCCACCTATAATCAAAAAAGAAATCCTTATGAGATAATTCCTTAATATCAAGATTATCCATATCAATAACTAAACCTTTTAAAAAAAACATACTTATTGATTGATTGCTAATACCTGCATTCATACATGTAGCTCCACCAACTGTTCCTGGAATGCCAGTAAGAAATTCCAATCCTGATAAGCTTTTATTCATACATTCACGGAGAAGCTTAGATACTTTTACTCCAGCAGAGACTTTAACTTTTTCATCGCTAAAAAAAATGTTTTCTAATGAAGAATTAATTTTAATAACTATACCCTTTATTCCTTTATCTGAAACAAGAAGATTGGTACCAGCTCCTATGACATTAATTGGAATATCGTTTTCTTTTGAGAATTTTAAAATATTGTAAATATCTTCATTTACAGTTGGCATTACAAGAATTTCAGCAGGTCCCCCGACTTTAAAAGAAGTATGGTTTGCCATTGGTTCATCATAATAAACTAATCCTTTAATGACTCTCTCAAGCTCTTTAAATTTAATTTTATTAATTACTAAGTTCATCTGCAACTTGCCAAATATTACCAGGACCTAAAGTAATTATAACATAATCCTTTTTAAAATAAAATTTTGCCATATTTGCTGCTTCAGATAGAGAAGATACAACTTCGACATTACCTTTAAATGAAGTTTTTCTTATAGCACTACCAAGCGAAAAAGAATCTATACCCTCTATTTTACTTTCAGAAGCTTCATAAACAGGAGTAATAATTATATCGTCTGAATAATTTGATAGAACACTGACATATTGAGAAAATAAACTTTTTAAGCGAGAATATCTATGCGGTTGAACAATTGAAAGGATTTTTTTATTTGGAAAATAATATCTTGCATCTTTTAAAACAGTTTCTATAACGAAAGGGCTATCACCCTCATCGTCAATTATTAGAGCCTTCTCTCCAATATGCCTTATTTCAAACCTTCTATCGAGGATAGGTAAAGCTTTTAGCAAATTCCTTGCAATTTCCTTTCTAATTCCTAATTCAATTAAAACAGCATAAGCAAAACAGGCATCCAAAACATTTCTTTCTCCAGGCATATTAATCTGTGCAGTGAAAACATTGCTATCTTTTTCTTTTACTGAAAATGAAGTTACAATTCTTTTATGGTTAAAGTTTGAAGATTTAATTTTATAAACATAGTCTGCATTATCAGTTTTACCGCATTTTACTATCTTTTTACTGCTACTTTTTAGGTCATTAATAATTCTTTCACTCATAGGATCGTCTGCATTCAAAAAAATTACTCCCATCTCGCTAATTCTTTTAAGAAAAGAAAGAATTGCAATATACAGATTTTCCTTTGAATTTTCATAATTTGAAAGGTGATCATTCCCAATATTTGTTAATATTACAAAGAATGGATTAAATTCTAAAAAATCTTTTTTGCTTTCATCGCATTCAAGTACTAATAAATCACTACTTCCAATATTTGCAGGTTTAAAATTAAATAGGTCAGCCCCAATAATCCATGAAGGATTAAGATTAGCTTCTTCTAAAATAGCAGATACAAATGATGTAGCAGTGCTCTTGCCATAACTGCCTGTTATGGCAATAAGCTTTTTATCTTTAGATATTTCTTTTAAAGCCTCTATTCTGGAAATTATTTGGTTGTTTTGCCTTTTCGCAGTTTGAAGTTCTATATTATCACTATTTAAAGCACTGGAGTAGATTACAACTGCATCAGGTGGAACATTTTCAGAAGAGTGTCCTATATTAACTTTTATACCCTTTGACATTAGAACGTTTTTAAATCTAAAATCCTGAATATCGGATCCTGTTACATCAAAACCAGCATCTTTAAGATAAATAGCAAGAGGGGTCATACCCACGCCACCAATTCCTATAAGATGCACTTTTTTAAACTTATTTAGGTTTAACATAAATTTTTAACAATTCTACTCTCTGCCTCAGAAATAAATAAATTATTTAAAGCCTCTTTCATCTCTTTTAGTTTACGATTTGAGTCAAAAATCTTTATTATTAAATCAAAACTATCCTTAAGTTCATCGTTATCTATTAAAATTGCTGCTCCCTTTTCCTCAAAATATTTAGCATTTATATATTGATGATTATCCCGGGCAAATGGAAAAGGAACAAGAACTGATGGTTTCTTAAGATAAGCAATTTCAGTTAATGTTATAGCCCCTGCCCTTGAAACTATTAGTTTAGATTCAAGCATTAAATCAAATATTTTATTTTCGAAGGACAAAAGCTTCAAATTCTTAGGAATATCATTTCTTAATTTCGCTAAAACATCTTTATAATTTTTTTTCCCTGTTATGACAATGAAATTTATTGATGAATACATTCTTATTTTTTCTATGTTATCAATAATAAAATTGTTTATAGTCATTGCCCCTTGACTTCCGCCAAGAAAGAGAATCTGATTCTTTTCTTTTAAATCTTTAAAATCATAATTCCTTACAGGATTTCCAGTGAGTACAATTTTCCTCCTTAGAAAAGAGGGGAAACATTTAGCCGTATTTGAATAAGAAATAAAAATTTTTTTGGAAAAAAGGGATGCAAGCTTGTTCGCTCTGCCTGGCAAAACATTCTGTTCATGTAAATATATCCTACTTCCATTAAGAAGAGAAGCAATTATGACAGGAAAAGAAATGTAGCTCCCAAAAATCAAGACTTTTTTTATATTCTCTTTTTTTAATATCTTAAAGATTTCTAAAACATTTTCAAATAATATCTTTATATCAAAGCCTTGCCAGTCTTTTAAAAAAACAAATTTTAAATTTTCGTCCTTATTAAGGAAATCCATAAAAATACTTGAACCTTCTAAAGAAGCATATATGACTTTTGCTTTACTAAATTCCTCGATATACCTTCTACCAACTGAAAGAGCAGGTATAATATGTCCTCCTGTCTTTCCGGTTGAAATAAGAATATTTCTATTTTGCATCTTTTTTGCTTATTCTCCTTGCTACATTACAAACAAGTCCTATTTCTATCAAATTAACAACTAAAGCACTCCCGCCAGTACTTATAAAAGGAAGAGGAATTCCAGTTGGAGGTATTATACCTAAAGTAACACCTACATGCATCATCGCTTGTATAAAAATATGAGCTCCTATGCCCCCCACAAGTATGACATCAAAATGATCTTTGCTTGAAAGTGCAATTTTAATTATAAAGAAGAAAAGAGATAGAAAAAGAAAAATAGTCACCATTGCACCAAAAAATCCAAACTCTTCAGCAATTACAGAAAAAACAAAATCAGAATGAGATTCAGGTAATAGATAAAACTTCTGAGAACTTTTCATAAAACCTTTACCGAAAACTCCACCTCTGGCAATGGCTATAAAAGATTGAAAAAGCTGATAACCACTATTTGCTGGATCAGAATAAACATTAAACAAACTTTTAACTCTAAGTAACAACCTTTGATTCTTCAGAAGTATTAAATAAATTACAGCTAAAGACGGAGCAATAAATATAAATAGATGAAAAAAACTAACCCCACCTATGATCATAGAAAAGAAACCTATAATTAATAACAATATTGAAGCACTAAAATTGGGCTCTTCAAAAATTAAAAATGCAGGAACAGCTATCAAAATTAAAGAAATAAAAACATGTTTTATTTTTATTTTCTTATTAATCATCGAAAAATAGCTTGCTAAAAATAGAATTGTTGACAATTTTGCAATTTCAGATGGTTGTATGGTAAAACCAAAAGGGGTATTAAGCCACCTCTTAGTAACTTCGCCAGCTTCATTAATAATGCCACTTACAAAAAAGGGAGGTATAAGAACGATGACTAAAAGAAATATTGAAAATATAAATATGGGTAAAGCAGAAACTTTTATAGTATTAGAAGGTAGTTTAATTATAATATTGATTAAGATAAAGCCTATTATTAAAAAAAATAATTGTTCAAAAAAATCTCTATAGGGACTAACATAATTTTTTGTAAAATAATTTGTAGAAGTTGTTGAAAGACACATTAATAACCCAGATAAGCATAAAATAATAGTTATAATAAGAACATTTCCGCCTAAGTTGGGTTTTTTTGGATTTCTACCTTTTGTCATTTAGTTATTAAAAAAATTCCCTTTAAAAAAGTCGTCTACACATTTCTTAAAATATTCTCCTCTTTCTTCAAAGTCAGAGAACTCATCAAAACTAGCACATGCTGGTGATAAAAGAACTACCTCGCCTTTATGAGCCTTAAGAATAGCTTCATGAATAGCATTTTTTAAAGATGAGACTAATTTATACTTCCTAAAGTTAACACTTTCTAATGCTGATTTTATTCTCTTCTGTGTTTTCCCTGTTATGATGACCATTTTAACAAAAGGTGAATTAGAAATAGCATTAGCAAGTGGAATAAAATCAGTTCCTTTTTCAGAGCCACCTAAAATTAAAATTGTTGGTTTATTTAGACATTTAAGCGCCATAATAGTACTTTCAGGTTTTGTTGATTTAGAATCATTAATAAAATCTATACCTAAATAGTTATTGACAAATTCAAACCTATGAGGAAGCCCTTTAAAGTCATAAATAACTTCTCTTGTAATAGACTCACTAAACCTATCTTTTAAAAACAAATACGAAGAGCACAAAGCAGAAAGTAAATTTTCTTTGTTGTGCAAACCTTTCAGTTTAAAACCATCTAAAGGTATTTTTATTTTTACTCCATCCAAGTTTATAATCGCATCATTTTCGGTTATGTATGTCCCGTTTTTTAATGGTTCTATTGAAGAGAAATAGTAAATCTTTGCTTTGATTCGTAAATCTTTTGAAGATAGCACCTTATCATTTTTGTTTAAAACTGCATAATCATTAATAGTTTGATTCTTAAAAATATTAAGTTTTGCATTCAAATATTCGCTACTTGAGTCATATCTATCAAGGTGATCATCTGAAAAATTCAAAAAAACAGCTATATATGGTTTAAAATTCAATATAGTCTCTAATTGAAAAGAACTGACTTCGACTACATAAGTTGCTTTTTTATTCATATTCAAGACAACTTCTGAAACTGGCATTCCGATATTACCACAAACGGCTACATTTTCACCATGTTTAGAGAGAATACTACCTATTAGAGAAACAGTTGTACTTTTACCTGATGTACCAGTAATTGCAATGAATTCACCATTAGCAAAATTATATGCAAGTTCTAATTCACCAATAATAGGAATATGTTCTCTTCTTGCTTGTTCAAGAATTGGTATTCGTGGATTAACTCCGGGAGAGACAACTATTAAATCCTTTCCTTCAATGGCTCTTCTTGAATGCATTCCAAGTTCAAATGAAATCCCTTCAGATTCAAGCCATATTATTAAAGGTGATGGTATTTCAGCCCTTTCTTCTGTAACAAATACATCTGCTCCACTTTTCAATAACAATTTAATCGCACCAACGCCACTCCTTCCAAGACCAAAAACTGTAACTTTCCTACCTTTTAATAAAAATTTTCTTTTTCTTTTCAACTCTTATTCCTCTTAACTGAAAAGATTTTGAATTGTGAAAAAATTAATAAGAATAAAAGATATAACAAAAATAATTACTTGTATAATCCAAGCCCTGACAACTATCAATGGTTCAGGTAACCCTTTAAGTTCAAAATGATGATGTATTGGACTCATAAGAAATACCCTTTTCCCTTCTCCATACTTCTTTTTTGTATACTTAAAATATGAAACCTGTATTATTACTGACAATGCTTCAATAACAAATATACCACCAAGAACCAAAAGAAGTGGTTCAGTATTAGTTAAAATTGCAAGGGCTGAAATCGCCCCCCCTATTGCAAAAGATCCAACATTCCCCATAAATATTTTTGCAGGGTAAAAGTTAAAAAACAGAAATCCTAAGAGAGAGCCAGCAAATGCAATAGAAAAATAAGATATAGAATTATAATTTTTAGAGATAAGAAAATAAAAAATAAATATAGGAATACTCACGCCAGCCAAAAGCCCATCAAGTCCATCAGTTAGATTTACTGAGTTAGCAGTTGCAAGAATTACTAAGAGATTAAATAAACCTAAAATAATTGGACTAAAACTAACATTTTTAAATCTCAGAGCAAATAGAATGAATGGAATTGAAAAAATTATTTGTAATAAAATACTTTCCCTTGCTTTTAAGCCATAAGGAGATTTTTTAAAAATTTTTAAAAAATCATCCAAAAATCCAATTACAGAAAAGGCGAGTGTCATATAAATAATAAGATAGCTCTGCATTGTAAGAACACCATTAATAGCAGAATATATGACATAAACAACAATTGTAATAAATATAAACAAAATTCCACCCATTGTTATAGTGTTAGATTTTGAAAGATGAGATTTTGGTCCTTCATCTCTAACAAATTGATAAAATTTTAGTGTATGGGAAAGCTTAATAAATAATGGAACAAACATAATAACAAGCAAAGAAGTAATTAAAAATATTCCTACCAATTTATCAACACCTCTACTACTTTTTCAAGGTTCATAGAATTTGATCCTTTGATAAGTATTGCATCTCCTGATTTAACAGTTTCTTTAAGATAATTAGATATGGCAAAAGAATCATTAAATTGGATAAACTCTATATCAGGAGATAGTTCATCTTTTATCTGGGAAGCGTACTTACCTACATATAAAACCTTGCTAAATGAATTGGCGCTCACTATTTTAGCTATTTGTCTATGAAGAGAATCAGATTTAGCACCAAGCTCAAGCATATCTCCCATTACAAGTATGGAATTAATTTTATGGATCTTATCAAAAGCTCTTATGCTTGCTTCAAAAGAGAGAGGATTAGCATTATATGAATCATCAAAAACTTTTATTCCATCTCTCAGATTTAAAAGTCTTCCTCTGCCTGGTAAGGGTTTAAACTTGAGAAGTCCTGTTTTTATTTCATTTGATGTAAGACCAAAAGTAAAACCTAAATATATAGCTGGAAGAGAATTTAAAACAAAATGTTCTCCTAAGGTTTCTAAACTAAAACTCCCAGCTTTTTTACCGTTTATTGTCACATCAAAATAAGTAAAAGATCCATTAAAAACTATATTTTCCCCTATAATGTTTGATAAACTCTTAATTCCGTAAGAGTAACCTGAAGATACAAAATTTAATGCACTTCTACTTAATAAGTTATCGCCATTAACAAGTAAAAAACAATTTTCTTTCAAAGCTTTGGCAAGTTTTACTTTTTCAGCAAAAACACCATTTATGTCTCCCAAAAATTCAAGATGTGATTCTCCTATATTCGTTATTATACCTATATCTGGGGTAACAATACTTAGATTTTCATCCATCTCGCCAGGATAAGAAGCACTAATCTCAGCCACAAAGTATTTAGTATTCATATTTATTTTAGTTAAACTTAAGGGTAATCCTATGGGAGTGTTAAAGTTACCAAAAGTTTTAGAAATATCAAGTTTTGGACTTAAAACTGAATAGATTAGCTCTTTTACTGTTGTCTTGCCTGCTGAACCTGTAATACAGATTTGAACTGGATTAACTTCATCAAGAATAAATTTCCCAACTTTCTTTAAAGCCTCTTTTGTGTCGCTCACAACTATTTGAAAGTAAGAATCTTTATCTAATTTTAACTCTCTTTCAGATATCAATCCAATTGCACCTTTTTTTAAAGCATCTTCAGCAAAATCATGCCCATTGCTATTTATACCCCTGATGCAAACAAAAACTTCACCATCTTTAATTTTTCTTGAATCAACATTTAAGCTTAGTTCGATTGGTGTAAATGGAGAATATTCATCCCCATTTATAATTAACTTACCACCTAAAAGTTGGGCTAAGTGAAAAAGCTTAATCTTCAATACTAAAACCTTGAGATATTAATATTTTTCTTGTCTCAACTGTATCGTCAAAGTCAAGCGCTCTCCCTTTTATAAGAAACTCTCGCTGGTTCCCCCTACCTAAAATAACTACAATGTCATCTTTACCTGCCATTGATAAAGCTTTACTTATAGCTCTACCTCTATCTTCTTCAATTATACAATTTTTCTGCTTTTCTTTTTCTATACCAGCTAAAAAATCAGAAAAACCTATTTCGGGATCTTCATCTTCTGGGTCATCCGTAGTAAGAATTATATTATCAAATAAATTTGATATAAATTTTGCTGTAAGCCTTCGTTCTTCTTTATCGCCGCCACCAACATTTCCAAAAACAACTATCTTTTTTTTGTACTTACAACTATTAATTTGACCAGAAATGCTTTGAATTGCTATAGGAGTATTTGCTTTATCTACGACAATAGTTGCAGGATGAGTAGATTTAATTAGATCCCACCTACCTGGTATTTTATCAATGGATGAAAAGGCACTAATTAGCTCTTCTGCATCAAAACCAAGAGCAATACATATACCAAAAGAAGCAAGGATATTTATTGCATTATAGAAACCAGGGATATGGGACTTAATAAAATAATTTTTACCACCGTAGGAAAATTTAAAAAATATTTCATTATTACTAACTTCTCTAAATTCTTCAAGCTTTATTTCTGCATTAATGCTTGAACCATAAGAAATGAACTTAGGATGAATAGCAGAAAATTTCTCAAAATATTCACTATCTCTATTTAAAATCGAAAATCCATCTTTTTTGGTCTGTGCAAAAAGTTTTGTTTTAGACTCAATATAATCATTAAAAGAACCATGATAGTTTATATGATGATTAAAGCTTATATTAGTTAAAGAAGTTACATCAAAACTTAATCCAAAAAGTCGTTCCTCTGCTAATCCAAAAGAGCTTGCTTCCAGTATAACATATTTAGATCCATCTTTTTTAAATTTATTGAAAAGAAAATTTAATTCCATCGGTTCAGGAGTGGTAACCGGACCAGATAACATTATGTCTAACCTATTATTTAATGAGTAACAACCAGCAGTTCCAATCAATGAAGCTTTTTTACCAATTAAATTAATAACTTTATATGTAAGATATGCAACTGATGTCTTGCCGGTTGTTCCAGTAATACCAACTAATTTTAAACTTTC